>NZ_JAYESI010000140.1:0-352 GCF_041903675.1 Corallococcus sp. RDP092CA
GTGAGATTCGCGTCAAGGGCTTTGGCGGCACCTCGCGGCAGGTCCATCGCTGGCTCCAGACGCGGCGTACGGCACCGGCGCGCTCGACGCCCCGCACACGTCGTGGCCACGACTCAATCCCGAAGGCCCCGCGCCGCGTCGCAAGCCTCCCCTCGCCCAAGCAACTGGCATGGCTCTGCGTCCAGTCGCGCTCCGCGCTCACCTCCACGGAGGCAGCCACGCTGCCCCGCATCGAGCAGGATGAAGAGGCTGCACGCGTCGCTGCACTGACACGTCGCTTCGGTGACCTGGTGCGCGAGCGGGGTGTCTCGCACGGTGCTGAGCCTGTCTCGTCCTGCGCTGCATTCGAGCA
>NZ_JAYESI010000141.1:0-352 GCF_041903675.1 Corallococcus sp. RDP092CA
CGTTCATCCTCACCAACTGCGCCATCGCCGACGGCACCGTGTTGATGAGCGTCACCTCCACCTCTGGCTTCTCCTCCGCCAGGTGCAACGCGTTGCGCACCACCACCACGCTGCCTCCCCTCACCAACGGCGCGAAGAGCTCGAACACCGACAAGTCGAAGTTCAGGCTCGTCGCCGCCAGCACCGCCTTCGTCTCCTCCTCCGTGAATGTCTCCGTCGCCCACCCCAGGAACGCCGCCGCGTTCCGGTGCGTCACCGCCACTCCCTTCGGCCGCCCCGTGCTCCCAGACGTGTAGATGAGGTACGCCACGTTCTCCGGCCGCACCTCCGACTCCACCGGGCAGCAGGACTC
>NZ_JAYESI010000142.1:0-351 GCF_041903675.1 Corallococcus sp. RDP092CA
GTTGTTGTCGATGGGCACCACGGGATTTCTCAAGAAGACGGTCAGCCCGTCCCACAGCTTCAGCATGTACTCCAGGGCCTTGCGGAACGCGCTGCCCGGGGCGGCTCGCTGGGCCAGTGCCCACTGCCGGATGCGCTCGACGACTGGCGCGGAGCGCTGCTGGCGTACGGCGAGCCGCTGCGCGAGCGCAGCCTGGCGCTCCTCTGCCGTCAGGGCGTACCAGCCGGGCAGGTCCGCCTCGATGGCATACACCTCCGCCATGAGCCGCAGCACTTCTTCGCACGCTGGCGCGAATTGCTTCGCCTCGAAGAATTTGCGGCGCACGTGCGCCCAGCAGAAGGCCAGCGTCGC
>NZ_JAYESI010000143.1:0-351 GCF_041903675.1 Corallococcus sp. RDP092CA
AGCGCGGCGACCTCCTCGGGCACTTCCAGCGTCACCTTCACCATGGCCGGGATTTCTCCCACGCCTTGGCCTGCTCCCGCCAACCCGCGCTTTCGCTCAGGCGATGCTCAGGATCAGATCCACACCCCGTGCGGACGTGCTCGTCACGTCCGAGGAGGCGGAGACGAAGCGCGCGGCCGAGTGGGTGCCCGAAGGCGGGCGCGCAAAGTGGCCACCAGCTCCAAGGACGCCACTGCCCAGGAGGTGCTGGACGTCTACGCCCGGAGATTCACCATCGAGGAGACGTTCCGGGACGTGAAGGACCTCAAGTTCGGCATGGGATTGAAGCAGGTGCGTGTGAAGACGCCGGAG
>NZ_JAYESI010000144.1:0-340 GCF_041903675.1 Corallococcus sp. RDP092CA
GCTGGGAGTTGGAGGTGCTGATGGCGGTGGAGAGGACGTTCGCGAGGCCGCTGGCCATGGTGTGCTCCTTCAGGAGGACGACGAGAGGTTTGTACGGCGACAGCTACAAAAGGATTATCGGCGGAGGGCCTCCGGAGTTTCCTGGGGATTTCCAGAAATCATTTTTCCCTCGCCGCCAGGCCCAGACCCTGAAACGCCGCCGGCCCCGGACCAGCACCCCCGAAGGAGCACCAGCGCGGGGCCGGAGCGAACCACCAACCTGTCAGCGACTACTTCAGGTTGTTGATGGCCGCCATCGCCATCTCGTCCATCTTCTTCATCAGGTTCGTGATCGTGCTCA
>NZ_JAYESI010000145.1:0-338 GCF_041903675.1 Corallococcus sp. RDP092CA
GTGCTCCGGCTCAAGCTGCAACCGTCGATTCCCCAAAGGGAATCGCCTCAAGAAAAGGCCATCATCGGCGGTGACACCCGGCCGCGCGCGCTCGTGATGGACTCCAGTGGTTTCGCGCGCTTGCTGGAGGTGCCCATCAACGAGCCGGTCCGTGGAACGCCGTGGAACCATCAAAAAGCGTGCGCGACAACACCAGGCGCGCTCTGTACTCCGTAACTCCTCGCCGCGCCCCGTCTGGTGCGGCGAGGAAATTCGTGAAAGGGGCTGCGCGGGAATCAGCGGCGTGGGGCGCGAGCTTCTGCCCAAAGGGAGACGTCACCGTTCGCCGTCTGGCGGAG
>NZ_JAYESI010000146.1:0-338 GCF_041903675.1 Corallococcus sp. RDP092CA
GCATGAAGGAGCTGCCGAGCACCAGCCGGGAGATGCCGCGGTGAGGCACGCAGACGCCCTTGGGGCGGCCGGTGCTGCCGGAGGTGAACATGACGTAGGCGAGGGCTTCACCGTCCACGCGGACGTCAGGCGCATGCGTGGGAAGGGCGGCGAGGGCGTCCTGCTGAGCATCCAGCCACACGCGGGTGCCGGAGGCGGGCAACAGGGAGGCGAAGGGCTGGTGGGTGAGCACCACGCCGACGTCGGCGTCCTCCAGCAGGGAGGCGATGCGGTCCACGGGAGCGTTGCGGTCCACGGGGACGAAGGCGGCGCCCACCTTGAGGATGGAGAGGAGGGCG
>NZ_JAYESI010000147.1:0-338 GCF_041903675.1 Corallococcus sp. RDP092CA
GCATGAAGGAGCTGCCGAGCACCAGCCGGGAGATGCCGCGGTGAGGCACGCAGACGCCCTTGGGGCGGCCGGTGCTGCCGGAGGTGAACATGACGTAGGCGAGGGCTTCACCGTCCACGCGGACGTCCGGCGCATGCGTGGGAAGGGCGGCGAGGGCGTCCTGCTGAGCATCCAGCCACACGCGGGTGCCGGAGGCGGGCAACAGGGAGGTGAAGGGCTGGTGGGTGAGCACCACGCCGACGTCGGCGTCCTCCAGCAGGGAGGCGATGCGGTCCACGGGAGCGTTGCGGTCCACGGGGACGAAGGCGGCGCCCACCTTGAGGATGGAGAGGAGGGCG
>NZ_JAYESI010000148.1:0-338 GCF_041903675.1 Corallococcus sp. RDP092CA
GCCCCGCGATGCTGTCCACGGGGCGGGACAGGAGTTGGCCCAGCGCGTGGTACAGCTCCACGAAGGCGTCCTCGGCCCCGTCCAGCGAGCGGTTGATGACGTCCGCGTCGTCGTACACCTCCGCCAGGGGCCGCCAGTCCGAAGCCTGGAGCTGCGCGTCCACGGCGCGGAAGACGCCGCCCTTGCCGCTGTAGAAGCGGCCCAACTCGAAGGTCAAGTCCCGAATCTTGTGTAGTTGGTTCGGAGGGGGTTCGGGGGAGGGAGGCTCCTTGGCGGTATCAAGCAGCGGCAGTGTCAGGGGGTGATTTCAGCAGAGACATGTCGAGGTAGCGGCGGTC
>NZ_JAYESI010000149.1:0-335 GCF_041903675.1 Corallococcus sp. RDP092CA
GCCCGGGGCAATGCCGAGGGCGAGCAGGTGATGGGCGAGCTGGTTGGCGCGGGAGTCGAGTTGGGCATACGTCAGGGTCGAGTCCCCCAGGACGAGGGCCACGGCGTCGGGCGTGCGCTGGGCCTGCTGGGCGAAGTGGACGTGGACGGGGACGTCGGTGGGGCAGGCGACAGCGGTGTCGTTCCACTCCACGAGGATGCGCTGCCGCTCCTCAGGGGAGAGGAGGGGCAGCTCGGCCACGGGCTGCTCGGGCCTGGCGGCCACGGCCTCCAGCAGGGTGTGGAGGTGGCGGGCCATCCGCTCGATGGTGCCGCGCTCGAAGAGGGCGGTGCTGT
>NZ_JAYESI010000014.1:0-198581 GCF_041903675.1 Corallococcus sp. RDP092CA
TGAGCACGATCACGAACCTGATGAAGAAGATGGACGAGATGGCGATGGCGGCCATCAACAACCTGAAGTAGTCGCTGACAGGTTGGTGGTTCGCTCCGGCCCCGCGCTGGTGCTCCTTCGGGGGTGCCGGTCCGGGGCCGGCGGCGTTTCAGGCCGGTGGGGTGGTGCGTTAGGCTCCGGTCAGGATGCTCGGCGCGGGTGCCGGGGGGAAATGATCCTGGAAATGGCCAGGAAACTCCGGAGGTCCTCCGCCGATAATCCTTTTGTAGCTGTCGCCGTACAAACCTCTCGTCGTCCTCCTGAAGGAGCACACCATGGCCAGCGGCCTCGCGAACGTCCTCTCCACCGCCATCAGCACCTCCAACTCCCAGCGCTCTTCGATGGACGACATGATCGCCCAGGCGCCGCCGGAGCAGCGCGGCTTCCTGGAGGCGCAGAAGAAGGTTCAGCAGGACTCGCAGATCATGAGCACGATCACGAACCTGATGAAGAAGATGGACGAGATGGCGATGGCGGCCATCAACAACCTGAAGTAGTCGCTGACAGGTTGGTGGTTCGCTCCGGCCCCGCGCTGGTGCTCCTTCGGGGGTGCCGGTCCGGGGCCGGCGGCGTTTTCGGGTCCAGAGAAGCGCTTGCCCCCCTGTTCGGGATCCAGAAACTCTCCTACCCTTTGTGCCGATAACCTAGAAAACCGCATTTCGAACGAGGTTGGCTCCATGGGCTCCAACACGATCAACCGTACCCCCTCCTTCTCCCCCACGGCTCGCACCACCGGCCCGACGCAGTCGAACCCGGCCGCGTCGAACCAGGCGATGCGCGAGCTGAACGCCTTCAGCGCGCAGCTCAAGCAGCAGGCCGCCGCTCCTGCGCAGCAGGCCGCCGCGAAGAAGACCTCGTCCGCGGATGCTCAGGCCGCCGGCCGTGAGGCCGTGAACAACCTGGCCCAGCAGTACACGGGCATCCTGAACGAGACCTCGGGCAAGCGCGCGGTGGAGACGGCGCAGGCCAAGGTCGACGCGTTCGTCGCGGCCAACCCGGACGCCACTCCGGAGCAGATCGAGGCCGAGGCCAAGAAGGAGCTGAACAAGTCCTCCTCCGCCGAGTACATCTTCAAGTCCATCATCGACAAGTCGATGAACGACATCATGGCGAAGGTGCAGGAGCGGATTGACGAGCAGAAGTAGTCTTCCGTCAGCCCGTGCCTTGGACGGGCCCCTGTCTGGAACTGGCGGGGGCCCCGGGCTAGACTCCCCGCCGCTGCTGCCCCCGCCCCGGTGAACGCGCCGATGACGACTGAATCCAAGGCCACGGTGTCGAGCGACAACGAGAAGCCCCTGTCGGGCCCGGAGATGCTGGAACGGGCGACGGAGGGCTTCAATCTCTTCCAGGACGGGCACTTCAGCGAGTCGCTGGCCATCTTCGAGAAGCTCGCGGCCATGGACTCGAGCGAGGCCTACTTCCAGACCGCCCTGGGTGCCTGCCACCTGGCGCTGGAGGCCCTGGACACGGCTGTCGCGTGCTTCAACCGCGCCATCGAGCTGGACCCCACCGACATCACCCCCTTCGTCAACCGCGGCGAGGCCTTCCTGCGCCAGGGCCGGACGATGGAAGCGGCGCGTGACTTCCAGCATGCCGTGTCGCTGGACCCCGAGGACAAGGACCCCCTGAGCCGTCGTGCGCGCATGCTCGCCGCCGCGGCCCTGGAGAGCTCGGATGAGGCTTCGGAATCCGAAGCCCCCGAGGACCCCTCGTAGCCTGACCGCAGGCTCCCTCGCCGGACAGGTGAGGGATGGCCCCCCCCTTGGGCTCGGGGCCGTGCACGGATTAGGATGGCCCCGCCGATGGCCAACGCCGATCCGAACAGCTTCCTGAACAAGTACTCCGACATCGTCCTGGCGGTGGTCGTGGTCGCGATCATCGGGATGATGATCGTCCCGCTGCCGACGCTCATCCTGGACGTGTTGCTGACGCTGAACATCAGCATCTCGGTGGTACTGCTCCTCATCTCCCTCTACGTGCCCAGCGCGCTGTACCTGTCGTCGTTCCCGACGATCCTGCTGATCACGACGATGTTCCGCCTGTCGCTGACCATCTCCACCACGCGACTCATCCTGCTCACCGGTGACCCCGGTGAGGTCGTGGTGGCGTTCGGTCAGTTCGTGGTGCAGGGCAACTTCGTCGTCGGCGCCATCCTCTTCCTCATCCTGGTGGTGGTGAACTTCATCGTCATCTCCAAGGGCTCGGAGCGCGTCGCGGAAGTGGCCGCGCGCTTCACCCTGGACGCCATGCCCGGCAAGCAGATGTCCATCGACGCGGACCTGCGCGCCGGCGTGATCGATCAGGATCAGATGAAGAAGAAGCGCCGCGACCTGGAGCGAGAGAGCCAGCTCTTCGGTGCCATGGACGGCGCGATGAAGTTCGTGAAGGGCGACGCCATCGCGTCCATCATCATCACGGTCATCAACATCGTGGGCGGTCTCATCATCGGCGTGACCCAGAAGGGCATGTCCGCCGGCGACGCCGCGCAGAAGTACACGCTGCTCACCATCGGTGACGGCCTCGTCGGCATGATCCCCGCCATCCTCATCTCCACCTGCGCCGGTATCCTGGTGACGCGCGTGGGCGGTGAGGAGGAGGGCGCGCACCTGGGCAAGGACGTGGGCAGCCAGCTCACCGCCTTCCCGAAGGCCATCGCCATCGCGGCGGGCATGCTCATCGCCCTGGGCCTCATCCCCGGTCTCCCCAAGGTGCCCTTCTTCATCCTGGGCGCGGGCGCGGGCTTCGGCGCCTACACGATGATGCGCAAGCGCGACGAGGCGCTGGCCGCCGAGGAGGCCGGCCCCGCGATGGAGTCCAGCTTCGGCACGCCCGTGTCCGCGGAGCCTCCGCCGAAGGAGCAGCTCAACCCGGACTCGGAGCTGTTCATCCCCGTCGTCACGCCCATCGTGCTGGAGGTGTCCGACGCGCTGGTGCCCTTCGTGGACTCGCGGCAGGACGGCGGCAAGTTCCTCTTCGAGCTCATCCCGTTCATGCGCGACGGCCTCTTCGTGGAGCTGGGCGTGCGCTTCCCCGGCGTGCGCGCGCGCGGCAACGGCGGCCTGCCGCCCGGGGCCTACCAGATCCAGATCAACGAGGTTCCCGTCGTCACCGGCCAGGCCACCCTGGGCCACATCCTGGTGAACGACACGGTGGACCGCCTCAAGCTGATGAACATCCCCGGCTTCGAGGCCATCAACCCCGCGACGCGCCAGCCGGCCGCGTGGGTGCCCGAGCAGTTCCGCGAGACGCTCGAGTCCGCGGGCCTCACCACCTGGGACGTGCCCGGCTACATCATCCTGCACACCGCCGCCGTGCTGCGGAAGAACGCCCGCGAGTTCGTGGGCGTGCAGGAGACGCAGACGATGCTGGAGCAGTTGGAGAAGGCGTTCCCGGCCATCGTCAAGGAGGTCGTTCCGAAGATCGTCAACGTGCTGAAGCTGACGGACATCCTCGGGCGCCTCGTGGAGGAGGAGATCTCCATCCGAGACCTGCGCGGCATCCTCCAGGCCCTGTCGGAGTACGGGCAGGTGGAGGCGGACAACGTCATGCTCACCGAGCACGTCCGCGCCTCGCTGCGCCGCTACATCTCCCACAAGTACGCGCGCGGCACCGGCACGCTGGTGGTGTACCTGCTCGACCCCAACATCGAGGAGGCCATCCGCAGCTCCATCAAGCGCACCTCCGCGGGCGCCCACCTGGCGCTGGAGCCGGAGATCGCCCAGGAGATCGTCGGCGCGGTGCGCTCGGAGTGCGGCCACCTGCCGCCCAGCGCCCAGCGCCCCGTCATCCTCACGGCGATGGACATCCGCCGCTACGTGCGCAAGCTGCTGGAGTACGAGTTCAACCCCTCGTTCTCCATCCTCAGCTACCAGGAGCTGTCCCCGGACCTGAACATCCAGCCGGTGGCGCGCATCTCCTCCGGCCGGTAGCGGCTGGACGGGCGGTGACGTCCCAGGGCCTCCGCTTCGGCGGGGGCCTTGTCGTTTCCGGGGAGGGAGTGGGGCCGTGTGTGGACGCGCGGGCGTGGGACTTCAGGCGCCCGCGAGCACGGCGATCATCAGCACCAGGAAGCTCAGCCCCACCACGCCCATCACGATGAGCGTGACGAGCTTGTTCTTGTCCGCGAGCGGGGACGCGGCGGCGAGCTCGGGCTCGGGCTCCGGCATGGGCATCTCCATGCCGGCGTCGCCGGAGTCGGGCGGTGGCTCCTCGGAGGCGGCCTGCTCCTCCGGCGGCGCGACGGCGGGCTCGGGCTGCGGCTCCGGTTCGGGCTCTGGCGGGGGCGGCTCCTCGCGGCGGGGCGGGGAGGGGCGGGGCGGGGAGGGGGCCGGGGCGCTGGCGCTCTCCGCGGAGAGGCTCACCGCCGGCTCGTCGGGGGGCTCGGCGGGGTCCACGTAGACGAAGCGGGTGGCGCCGATCTCCAACTCGTCGCCGTCCTTGAGCGCCTTGCGGTTCACCCGCTTCTTGTTGACCTTGATGCCGTTGCGGCTGCCCAGGTCCTCCACGTGCGTGCCGGACCAGTCGCGGCGGACCTTCGCGTGCTTGCGGGAGACGAGGTCGTCCTTGAGGATGACGTCGGCTTCCTTCTCGTCGCGGCCGAAGATGTGCTCCTGGGCCTCGGAGATCTCGATGCGCTGGCCCTCGCGCGGGCCGTTCATGTAGCGCAGGAAGCGCTCCTCGCCGCCGGCGAGGCCGCGCATCGCGTCCTTCAAGATGCCGCGCGCGAGGAAGGACGTCTTGTCGCTGACGTCCGGCGCGATCTCCACGACCTTGTCGAAGCGGACGTCGTACTGCGCGATGGCGATGATGTCGCCGTTGCGCAGCAGCTCCTTCTCTCCCTTGGGGAGCGCCTTGCCGTTGATCTTCGTGCCGTACGCGCTGCCCAGGTCCTCCAGGAAGTAGAGGGTGCCCTCCTGGCTGATGCGCGCGTGGTTGCGCGACACCGCCTGCTGCGGGAGCACCACCTGGCAGGTCTTGTCCCGCCCCAGGGTGATGACGGAGTCGTCGAGGACGACCTCTTTGCCCGAGGCGCCTCCGGCCTCGCTGCGCTGCGTGACGGTCAGACGGACGCTCATCGCGTGTGTCGCTACCCGAAGGGACGGCTAGAACGAGTCGTTGGCCAGGAATCTCTCACACGTCGTGTACTCGGTGGGGAATTCCTCGGAGGTTCCAAACTTCATGAAGTTCTTGCAGGCCGTCTCCGCGTGGTTCTTCTTCTGGGCTGCGGAGAAGATCTGGAAGAGGCCGAAGTGGCAGGGCGCGAACTTGGCGTCCAGCTTCACGCACTTGCGGTAGGCGCCCTCCTCCTCCGCGATGAGGCCCTTCTCCCGGTACTGGCGCGCCAGCAGGTACATGGCCGGGGCGCTGTTCTCCGCCGTCTGGGTGTCCTTCAGCTCCTTGAGGGCGGAGTCGGTGAGGGCCACCTTGCGCTGGGCGACGGCCAGGTTGTTGAGACAGCTGGAGTTCTTCTCGTCCAGGCGGGCGCAGTTGCCGAAGGCCTCGCGGGCCTCCGCGAAGCGGCTCTGCTCCATCAGCACCGTGCCCAGGTCGTGCCACACCTCCGCGGAGTCCGGGGTGAGCTGGGCGGCCTGGGAGATGTGCTCGTAGGCGGTCTCCAGGTCCTTCTCCTCGTAGGCCATGATGCCGAGGTTGTGGTGGGCGTTGGCCACGTTGGGGTTGACCGCGAGCAGCGTGTCGAACTCCTTCTTGGCCTGCTTCGTCTTGCCCATCTTCATGTAGGTGAGGCCCAGGTCGTAGCGCGACTCCAGGTTGTCCGGGTTCACCTGCAGGGCGCGCTTGAAGTTGTCGTGGGCCTTCCCGTAGGCGCCTTCCTCCAGGTAGAGGACGCCCAGGTTCTGGTAGGCCTGCAGGTGCTCCTGGTTGAAGCGCAGGGCCTTGATGAAGAACTCCTTCGCCTTGCCCTTGTTGCCCGAGTACATGGCGATGAGGCCCTTGTTGGCCCAGAGGTCCGCGTACTGGGGGGAGAACTCCAGGCCCAGGTTGCAGAAGGTCTCCGCCTTCTGCAGGTCTCCGTTGGCCATCTCCTGCGCGCACAACTCGTTGTTGATGAGCGCCCGTTCGTGCGGGGGCGGCGTGCTGAGACAGGCGGTGGTGGTGAGGGAGGCAGCGGCGGTCAGCGTGAGGACGAGGCGGCGAAGACGCATGGCCGACCGAGTGTAGGAGAGCGCCACCCCGAGAGGCAACGCCGGCCTGCCGCTGAATCAGCGCTGTTTTCCATGGGTTAGGCCGGCTGTAGAGTGCGCCGCCATGCGTACCTACCTTTGTGCTTTCGGCTTGCTCGCTGCCCTGCTGGGCGCGGCTCCTGCTCACGCGCAGTTCTCCAACCGGAGTCTGGGCCTGTCGCTGGGCTACATGGACTTCAAGAGCACCGCGGGACTCGCGGGCACGCCGTTCATCGGCCTGGAGGGCAGCCTCTACATCGAGAACGGCTTCGAGGTCGTCTCGCTGTCGAAGGTGATGTTCCCGAAGGACACCTACGCCTCGCCGGAGAAGCGCGTGGTGGGCCTGGCGCCGTCGCTGGGCATCCGCTACCTGCTGCTGGAGGAGACCATCCGCCCGTACATCGGCACGGACGTGAGCTTCCTCATCGTCTTCAAGGACACGACCAGCAACTTCGTGGGCATCGGGCCCAACGCGGGCGTGGACTTCTTCCTCAGCGACTCGGTGAGCCTGGGCGTGCGCGTGCAGTACAACTTCTACATCGCGCTCAACGCGGATACGCAGACGTCGCTGACGGGCTCCGTGGGCCTGGCGACGTACTTCTAGGCCCCGGGCTGGAGCGCCCCGGGCGCTGCCCCGGGGTGGGCAGCAGGGCGGCGGCGACGAGCAGCGTCCACTTCTCATCCGAGAGGTGGGCGGGCTTCTGCATGGCGAGCGAGTCCTGCAGCCGGGCGCCCAGCGCGGAGAACAGCGTGAGCCGCGCCTCCAGCCGCAGCTCCTCGCGGCGCAGGGCCGCGGACAGCACCAGCTCCCGCTCCTCGGTGGACAGCCGCTTCACGCGCGAGACGAACAGCGGATCCGCCAGCAGGCCCTCCTCGCCGCGGGTCTCCAGGGCGGAGGGCACCTTCAGGCGCCGCTCGCGCACCACGATGGTTCCGGCCAGCAGGTCCCCCAGCCGCTGGTGCGAGCGCGACGCGAGCGCCACCGAGCCGCCCACGAGGTAGAGCGCCGGCAGCCGATCCACCACGCGCGCCAGGTTGCGCAGGGCCGCGTGGTAGAAGCCGATGCGCACGCCGCTCTCCTGGATGACCCGGAGGGACATCACGCGCTTGCCTACCGTCTGGCCCGCCCAAGCGGTCTCCAACGTGATGGCGTAGCCCCAGTCCACCAGGAAGTACACGACGATGCCCAGCGCGCTCGCGAACCCCGGGAACGCGGCCATGGCCACCTGGAACACCAGCAGCACCACCGCCGTGGCGAAGCCGACGATGAGCGCGTCCACCAGCCACGCGAGGAAGCGCGAGTAGACGCCCGCCAGCGTGAAGCGGAACTCCACGTACTCCGGGGTCAGCACCGTGTGGGTGCCGTCGAGCAGGGTGTCGGGGGTGGGCGTCACGGCGCCGGAGTGTACGCCACGCGGCCCGCGTTCCGGCGCTCCTGGCGGATGCGTTTCGTGGGGGCCGCAAGGACCTCCCGTCCGGCCCCGACGCCGGGCAGGCGGGCGGCCGGCTCCGGCTGGCGGGCAGGTGCGAGCGGGGCCGCGAGAGTGTTATTCGTGATTAGCGGGCTCCACGTTATCCTGTCCGCATTCCCGCGCCCGTGGCCCCTTCTGAAACCTCATCCTGGAACCGCCGCGTCCTGCCGGCGGGTGCCTTCCAGTTCGCGCTCATCGCCGGGGTGACGCAGCTCAAGACGTCCGCGAACGCGCTGGTGCTGTCGCGCTTCGAGTCCCAGGCGCTGCCGTACCTCTACCTCCTGGGTGCGTTGATGACGGCGTCGCTGACGCTGCTGCCGCGCGGCCGGCCGGGCGCGCCCACCGAGTCCCCGGGCATCCTCACCGGGCTCGGTGGGGTGCTGGCGCTGGGGCTGGCGGCGGCGCTGTCCGCGGGGCAGCGCATGCCGGCCCTGGCGCTGTACCTGTTCGCGGACTGCTTCAGCACCTTCGTGTCGTTCCGCTTCTGGGGGCGCATGGCGGCGGCGTTCGACGCGCGCGAGGCGCGCCGGGCGTTCACGGTGCTCAACGGCTTCGGCATGGGCGGCGGCATCGCGGGCGGCCTGCTGGTGCAGGCGCTGGCGGAGCGGCTGGGCACGCCCGCGGTGGTGGTGAGCGGCGCGGTGAGCCTGCTGGCCGCGGGCGCCATCTTCCACCACCTCCACAAGGCGGAGCCGGCGCAGCCCACGCGCCCGCGCTCGCTGCAGGCGTGGTTCCCGGCGTGGAGCTACCTGGGGGAGAGCCCGTACGCGCAGGTGCTGGCGGCGCTGGGCATCGCGTTCGCCGTCCTGTCATCCTTCGTGGACTACCTCTTCCGCCTGCGCGTGGAGGGCACGCTGAGCGAGGACGGGCTGGCGGCGCTGTTCGGCTCGCTGCAGCTGTGGATTGGCCTGTTCTGCGTGGCCTTCCAGCTGCTCGTGGCGGAGCGGCTGCTCAAGCGCATGGGCCTGCTCATGTACCTGGCGCTGGTGCCCATGGTGCTCGCGCCGCTGGCGGGCGCCACGCTCGTCACCGGGCAGCTGTGGCCGGTGCACCTGCTGCGGCTGGTGGAGACGGCGGTGAGCTACTCCATCCTCCCGGTGGGCATCCAGCTGCTCTACGCGGCGGTGCCGGACGAGCAGCGCGAGGGGCTGCGCAGCGCGGTGGACGGCCTGCTGCGCAAGGGCGGCGTGGTGCTGGCGGGCCTGCTGCTCATCGGCGCGGGCCGGGGCGCGAACGGCCTCACCATGGCGGTGGCGGTGGTAGCGCTGTGCGCCGCGCTGGGGCTCCTGCTCGTGCGCCTCAAGCCCGCGTACCTCACGGCGCTGGGCGAGCAGGTGGGCGCCCACGAAGAGGAGGAGGTGGAGCTGGGCGGCGAGGCGCAGAAGCTGCTGGTGGAGGCGCTGGGCGCGCCCACGCCGGAGCGGGTGCTGCGCGCGGTGGACATGCTGGAGCACGCGGAGGACTCGCCCCTGCGGCAGCACCTGGCCGCGCTCCTCGCCCATCCCCACGAGCGCGTGCAGGAGCGCGGCGTGACGCTGGCCCTGTCCCTGGAGGCGCGGGAGCTGGCGCCCATGCTGGAGCGGCTGGTGGAGGAGGGCCCCCGGCGCCCTCGCGACCAGGCCGTCTGGGCCCTGGCGCGCCTGTCCCCGGAGCGCGCGGAGCGGCTCTTGCCGCCGCTGCTCACCAGTCCGGACGTGGGCCTGCGCTGCGCGGCCATTGGCGCGCTGATGCGCACGCAGGGCAGCTCCGCGGCGCTGGAGTCGCTGCGCGAGCTGCTGGCGAAGGGCGACCACGCGCCCGTGGCCGAGCGGCGGGAGGTGGCGCGGCTGCTGGGCCGGCTCAAGGACCCCCGGTTCGCGTCGCCGCTGTCGCTCTACCTGGAGGACATGGACATCTCCGTGCGGCGCGTGGCGCTGGTGGCGGTGGGGGAGGGCGGCTACGTGGAGCTGGCGCCGCGCCTGCTGCCGTTCCTCTCCTGGCGCGAGGAGCGTCCGGCCGCGCGCGAGTCGCTGGTGCTGCTGGGGGACGCGGTGACGCCGCTCCTGGAGCTGCAGCTCAACAACAAGGCCGCGCCGCTGGCCATGCGGATGCAGCTGCCTCGCGTGCTGCGCGGCATCGGCTCGCCCGCGGCGCTCAACGCGCTGCTGTTCTCCAACGTGCGCGACGACGCGGCGCTGCACTTCCGCATCGGCGCGCAGCTGTCCCGCCTGCGCGAGGAGCAGCCGGACCACCCCGTGGACGTGGACCGCATCCACGAGGCGCTGGGCCGCCGCCGCGACACATACCGCCAGCTGGTGGGGGCCTTCCGCGACGTGCAGGCGGCGCTGGGCCCCCAGTCGCTGCTCACGCGCGCGGTGGGCGACCGGTTGGATCAGGCGCTGGAGCTGTCGTTCTTCCTCCTGGGCCTGCTGCACCCGCCGCAGGCCATGCGCCGCATCCACCAGCACCTGGTGGGCAGCGACTCGCGCCGGCGCGCCTATGCGCTGGAGCTGCTGGAGAACCTGGTGGCGCAGGAGGAGCGCGAGCTGGTGATGGAGCAGGTGGAGGCCCACCACCGCGAGCTGCCGCCCGGCGCGCCGGGCCGGCTGTGGCGGCGGCTGGCGGGGCTCGTGCAGAGTGAGGACCTGGTGCTGCGCGCGTGCGCCCGCCACGTGGCGCGGCTCAACGGCCTGGACGTGCTCCCGCAGGAGGGTGACATGAGCGATACCATCGTCCAACGGATGTTCGCCCTGGAGGGCGTGAGCGTCTTCTCCCAGAGCGACGTGGACGACATCGCGGCCATCGCGGAGGTGGCGCGCGAGGCGTCCTACAAGGCGGGGCAGCGGCTCTACAGCCAGGGCGACCCGGGCGACGCGCTCTACGTCATCGTCGAGGGCGCGGTGGACGCGTTCCGCAACGGCGAGCACGTGCTGCGCTTCCAGGCGAAGGAGGCCATCGGCGAGGTGAGCCTGCTCGACGGCGCGCCCCGACCCACGGACATGATCGCCGCGGTGGACACGCGTGTGCTCGTCATCGACCGGCGCGACTTCCTGGACCTGCTCGCGGACCGGCCGGAGCTGCTCACCGGCTTCTTCCGCTCCGTGAGCCAGCAGCTCCAGAGCGTCATCGACCTGCCCGCCCGCCGCGAGGAGGGCCAGCGGCTGGAGCTGGGCGCGCCCCAGGCGTCGCTCGCGTCGCTGGAGGGCATTGGCGGCCTGCCCCCCGAGGGCAACGCGCCCTCGGATGTGTGAGTCAGTCCCCCGCGTCGTGCGCGGGCGGCGACTCGTCTCGCTTGAGCGCGGGGGGCTGCATGGGGTCCATGCCGATGAGGTGCGCCGAGGCCACCGGGATGAACGGCCGCGTGAAGCAGCGGAACGGCGGGATGCTGCCCACGAAGCGGGTGAGCGCGAGGCCCGCGAAGACCCACGGCTGACGCTCCACGGTGGCGATGGGCGCGGCGACGCTCTCCGAGCGCCGCGCGAGGCTCGACGTGAGCCCGCGGAAGACCCGCAGGGCGGGCAGCGCGCTCCAGGCGCGCACGAACCAGGGCGGACGCGTGACGGGGGCCACCCAGGCGCGGTCGCTCTTGGCGGCGGTGAAGACGAGCAGCCACCAGAAGCCCCAGAGGCTGCTGAGCACGGTGAACGACTTCGGCACCCACCACAGCGGGATGCAGAGGAGCACCAGGGCGGGGATGCCCATCACGAACAGCAGGAAGGCCCTCCAGCGGCGCTGGAGCTTGGCGCGGAGCCACGGGACGTTGAGGCGCACGCGCGGCGTGAACTCGGGGTCCTCGGGAGGAACGCCGGTGGCGAGGCTGGCCTCGCGGGAGATGACCGTGTGGTAGTCGCGCGACAGGGCGACGACGAGCCACTGCACCGCGCTCAGCGAGCCGAAGAAGAGCGCCCAGAACTCCCAGCTCCCCAGGAAGAAGACGCCGTCGCGCACCGTGGGCGCGTCGATGTTGAAGCCCTGCTGCTGGGGCTCCTTGCGGACGCGCGGGCCCTTCTGCGTCGCCTCCGGGACGTCGCGAAGGGCCTTCTCCACCTCCGACCGGATGGTGGCGGAGAGCTGGGCGCCCAGGGACTCCTCCTCGTGCGACGCCGCGTCCTCGCTCCGGGCCTCCGGCGCGGTGGGCTCGGCTTCGCGAGCGGGCTGCTCACCCTCGCTCGGGGCGGCCCTGGCCTCCTCGGCGGCCTGGCGGCGCTCCTCCGCCGCTTCCTCTGCGGCCTCCGCGGCCTCCTCGACGGCCTCGGCGGCTTCCTCCGGGGGGAGGTCGCCTTCCTGGCCGGCGTGGATGGCCTCCTGGATGAGCGTGCTGAGCGCCTCCTTCATGGCGGCCGGGTCCCCCTGGCCCTCCCGGGCCTTCATCGCGGCCTCCAGCTCCTTCGCCCGCGCCTCGATGCGGGCCTGCGCCTGCTCGCGCGCGGCCCGGGTCACGGCCGTCTCGGGGGGCTTCCGATGCTCGTCTCCGTCGAACTCGTGGAGCGCCCAGCCTGCGGCGATGATCAACACGAACGCCGTCTGGAGCGCGGTCATCTTCACGTAGGCGGCGCGGACCGCCGGGCTCGCGAGCGTGACGCGGGCGATGTGGAACGGCAGGGCCACGCCGTAGAAGAACTGGCGGATGCGGCCCTGGGGCAGCTGGCCCTGCGTGGACTGGAAGTGCTCGGCGCCGCCCCGGACCTCGCCCCACAGCTCGGAGGCGAAATTCCGGCCCCGGACGCCCCCTTTTCCGCTCGGAGTCCCGCCGTCCTTCTCCTCCTGTAAAGGCTTGAAATCCTTGCCTTTCATGCCCGTCATTGGGTCACGCTACCACGTCGGGGATGTGCTAAAGGCCCAGCCGTGAACCCGAACCTTCTCTCGCTGCGTCCCTTCCGTCGTCCTTCCCGCCAGCTGTGGCTGTCGTCCGGCGCGCTGGTCCTCGCCCTGGGAGCCCTCGCGGGTTGTGAGAAGACTCCCCCGCCGGCGCCGGCCACGCCGCCCCCCGCGGAGGCCGCGAAGCCGCCCCCGCCCTCGGAGGTGACGGTGCTCGTCACCGGCAACGCCCGGGGCCAGCTCCTGCCCGTCGACGGCAAGGGCGGCGCCGCGGAGCTGATGGGCCGCTGGGTGAATGACGAGAAGCACTGTGCCGGTCCGCTGAAGGACGGCCAGGCGACCTGTCCGGATGCCGGCACGCTCGCCCTGACGACGGGCGACCTGTGGACGGGCCCGGCCATCTCGTCCTTCTTCCTGGGCGCCTCGACGGCCGAGGTGATGGGGCACATGGGGTATGCGGCCTCCGCGCTGGGCAACCACGAGCTGTCGTACGCCAAGGATTCCTTCCTGAAGAACCGCGCGGCCGGGGGCTTTCCCTTCCTGGCGGCGAACCTGAAGGTGTCGGATGAGACGCTGGCCAAGGACCTGTCCATGCCCGCGTTCCAGGTCTACGAGCGGCGGGGCCTGAAGATTGCGGTGGTGGGCCTCACCTCGCAGAAGACGGTGCGCACGGCGATGTCCGGCCGCGCGGAGGGCCTGGAGGTCACGCCCAACGAGGACGCGCTGAGCGCGGCCGTGCCGGAGGCGCGCAAGGCGGGCGCGGACGTGGTGGTGGTGGTGGCGGACCAGTGCCCCACGGACCTGCAGCCGGTGCTGGCGAAGCACGCGGACTGGAAGGTGTCGCTGGTGGCCGGTGGCCGCTGCGGCACGGACGCCCCGGGCGTGAAGACCGAGGGTGAGACGACCTACGCGTCGCTGGGCCGCGGCTTCGATTCGTACCTGCGCGCGCAGCTGAAGTTCGACCCGTCGAAGGCGGCGGGCCAGAAGCTGACCGGCGTGGACACGAAGGTCGTCGAGGTGGCGGGCGGCACGCCGGACGCGGAGACGGCGAAGCGCATCGCGGAGTGGCAGGCGAAGGTGGACCAGGCGCTCGGCCGGAAGATCGGCTTCACCAAGGCGGGCATCCCGCAGGGCTCGCCGCTGATGGCGAAGTGGGTGGCGGGCGCCGTGCGCGCGCAGCTCAACACCGACGCGGCCATCCTCAACAAGGGCGGCATCCGCAACGGCCTGGCCAAGGGCGAGGTGACGCTGGGCAGCGTGTACTCGGCGATGCCCTTCGAGAACTCGCTGCTCACCGTGAAGCTCAAGGGCGAGGACCTGGCCAAGCAACTGGCGAACCCGGACGCGCTCGTGGCCGGCTTCACCCCGGCGGGCAAGGGCAAGTTCAAGGACGCCCAGGGCAAGCCGCTGGATCCGAAGAAGGAGTACACCGTGGCCACGGTGGAGTACCTGTACTTCGGCGGTGACGGCTTCGACTTCGAGAAGCTGGACACCGACCCGGCCGAGACGGGCATGGCGTGGCAGACGCCCGTCGTCGAGTGGACCGAGGCCCAGGGCTCCACCGAGGCGAAGCCGCTCGAGAAGCTCATCAAGTAGCGCGCCGCCTTCCTGAAGCACCGGGGCGCCGGAGTCCTCCCTCGACGCGGGGAGGGCGGCCGGCGCCTCGTCGTTTGCGCCGCTCGGCTAGAGTGGGCCCATGGAGATGGCGGAGTTCATCGAGACGCGGCGGCCGCGCTGGCAGCAACTGGAGACGCTGCTGGACAAGTCCGAGGGCGAGGGGCTGCGCAGGCTGAGCCTGGAGGAGGCTCGCTCGCTGGGGAGGCTGTACCGCGCCGTCTCCAGCGACCTGTTGTGGGTGCGCGCGCGCAGCGGCTCCGCGGACGTGAGCGCGTACCTCAACGACCTGGTGGGCCGCGCGTACGCGCTGACGTACCCGGGCCGTCGTCCCCGCCTCGCGGACGTGTGGGCCTTCGTCGCGCGCGGCTTCCCGGCGCTCCTGCACCGCGAGTGGCGCATGTACGTGGCGTCGGTGCTGCTGTTCCTGGCGGGCGCGGGCTTCGGCTACGTGGGCATGGTCGTGGACCCCGACGCCGCGCACTACCTGGTCCCCGAGCAGCACGTGAAGATGGACCCCGTGAAGCGCGCCGCGGACGAGGCCGCGGGCAAGGGCCTGTCCGTGGAGGAGCAGGCCCAGTTCACGACGTTCCTCTTCACGCACAACATCCAGGTGGCCTTCCTGGCGTTCGCGCTGGGCATCACGCTGGGGCTGGGCACGGCGGTGATGCTGTTCACCAACGGCCTGTTCCTGGGGGCGCTCGCGCAGGTGTACGCGGCGAAGGGGATGGCCGGGTGGTTCTGGGCGTGGATCCTCCCGCACGGCATCCCGGAGATTTCAGCCATCTGCATCGCGGGCGCGGCGGGGCTCGTGATTGCTCGGGGGATGGTGGCGCCGGGTGGGTTGTCGCGCGGGCAGGCGCTGCGCAAGGAGGCCGTGACGGCGGTGAAGCTGCTGTTCGGCACGCTGGCGCTGTTCGTGCTCGCGGGCTTCATCGAGGGCACCGTGTCGCAGATCCACCCGCCGAAGCTGTCGGTCACCTTCAAGGTCACCTTCGCGCTCACGGTGGGGGCGGGCGTCTATGCGTACCTGCTGTCGGACTGGATGCGCGGCCGGCGGAGCGGCGCGCGGGCGACGCCGGAGCTGGCGGGATGAACAGGCCGGACCTGTCCGTGCCTCCGCTGCCGCGCGAGCCGGAGGTGCTGATTGAGTGCCCGCGCTTCTCGATGGTGAAGCGGCGCGCGGATGGCTCGGTGGACTTCGTGTCGCCGCTGCCGTGTCCGTACAACTACGGCTCCATTCCGGGCCTGTTGGCGGATGATGGAGACCCGTTGGACGCGGTGGTGCTGGGGCCTCGCCTGTCGCAGGGGCAGCGCGTGCGCGTGCCGGTGGTGGCCGTGCTGGGCTTCATCGACGCGGGGAGGGGCGACCCGAAGGTGGTGTGCGGGACGCACCCGATGACGGCCTCCGAGCGCGCGGGCCTGGAGCGCTTCTTCCGCGTCTACGCGCTGTTCAAGCGCGGCCTGCACCGCGTGCGCGGCGACGCGCCGGACACGCGGTTCGTGGGCTGGCTGCGCGAGGGCGCCGACCTCTAGCCGAGGGGCCCGGTCATCCGCAGGACGGTCCTGTGGCCCGCCCTAGAGGACGCCACGCGCCTTGATGTCGAGATACCGGTTCACCGCCGCGAGGCTCAGCTCGTCCGGTGCAACGTCCAGCATCTGCACGCCGCCCTTGCTCACGCGCGCCTTGAGCACCTCGCGGTCCGTGAGCAGCTCGGACGCCACCGCGTGCTGGAAGGCCTCCTCCGGCCCGGACGGGGGCGTGCGCAGCAGCTTCTGCAGCGCGGTGTCCTTCACGGACAGGCACAGCGGGACGTGGCGGCGCGCCAGGCGGTGCAGCGGGGCCACCAGCGTTCCTGCCTGCTCCTCGTCGAGGAAGTCCGTGAAGACGCACAGCAGGCTGCGCCGGTTCAGGCGCACGTTCAGCTCCTTGAAGAGCGCCAGGTAGTCCACGTAGGTGAGGCTGGGCGTCGCGGAGTAGAGCGTGTCCACCAGCTTGCGGTACTGGCCCCGGCCCGCCGCGGGCGGCAGGTAGGCCTTCACGCCGTCCGCGAAGAGGGCCAGGCCCACGCGGTCCCCGTTGCGGATGGCCACGAACGCGAGGAACAGCGCCGCGTTCACCGCGTGGTCCAGCTTGGTGAGGCCGTCCACCTGCGCCGCCATGGAGCGCCCCGCGTCCACGCAGATGAGCAGCGCCTGCGAGCGCTCCGACTCCAGCACCCGCGTCACCGGCTTGCCCCGGCGCGCGGTGGCCTTCCAGTCCACGTCGCGCACGCTGTCGCCCTGGGCGTAGTCGCGCAGGCGCGCGAACTCGCTGCCCTGGCCGTCGCGGCGCAGCTGCCGCAGGCCCAGGTTCACCAGGTCCAGCGCCGCGCCGGAGAGCAGCAGCCGTCGGGCCCCGCGCAGGTCCGGGTACACCGACACCGAGCGCTCCGCGGGGAAGGCGCGCTCGTGCGAGACGAGCCCCAGCGGGCCGCGCACGCGCACGTGCACGTCGCCGAAGCTGAACCTGCCGCGCTTCGAGGGCGTGGCCCGGTACACCCACTGCGTCTGGCTGTCCGGCGTGAGGCGCAGCGTGGCCTCCGGGGGCTCCGGGGTGAAGGACGGGGGCACGTCGTCCTTCACGCGCACCTCCACCGTGCCGCGCCCCCGGTGCACCAGCTTCAGCTCGACGCGGTTCGCCACGCCCACGTTGAGGCGCTCCGGCAGCGCGCGCTCCACCTCCAGCCGCACGCGGCGGGCCCGGAGGAAGTCGAACGCGGCCAGCGCCACGGCCAGCGCGTCCAGCGCGAGCACCGCGCCGCCCAGGCCCGGGAAGAAGCCCGCCAGCGCCATGGGCAGCGCGAGCAGGGCGAGCAGCCCCCACAGGCGCTCGGAGGGAATCACCGGGGGACCTCGACGCCCTGGACCACCTCGCGCAGCACGTCCGCCGGCGTGGCGCCGTCGAGCTCCGCGTCCGGCGACAGGAGCAGGCGGTGGCGCAGCACCGGGCCCACGAGGAAGCGCACGTCGTCCGGGGTGACGAAGTCGCGGCCCCGCAGCGCCGCCAGCGCCTTCGACGCGAGCAGCAGGTGCACGCCCGCGCGAGGCCCCGCGCCCAGGCGGATGTTGGGCGAGCCGCGCGTCGCCGCCACCAGCTTGCGGATGTAGCCCAGCACCGGGGGCTCCACGTTCACCAGGTTGAGCGCCGCGCGCGCCTGGAGCAGGCCGTCCTTCGTCACCGCCGCGTTCACGCCCGCGCGCGCCAGGTCGCCCGCGTCGAAGCCCCGGTGCACGGACTCGAGGATGGCGTCCTCCTCCTCCGGCGCGGGGTAGCCCACGTCAATCTTGAGGAGGAAGCGGTCGAGCTGCGCCTCGGGGAGCGGGTACGTGCCCTCCGACTCCACCGGGTTCTGCGTGGCGAACACCGTGAACATGGGCGACAGCTGGAGGTTCCTGCCCTCCAGCGACACGGCGCGCTCCTGCATGGCCTCCAGCAGCGCGGACTGCGTCTTGGCCGGGGCGCGGTTGATCTCGTCCGCCAGCAGCAGGTCCGTGAAGATGGGGCCGCGCGCGAGCACGAAGGCCTGCGACTTCAGGTCGAAGACGCTGGTGCCCAGGATGTCCGCGGGCATCAGGTCCGGCGTGAACTGGATGCGCTTGAAGTCCGCGCCCACGCTGCGCGACAGCGCCTTGGCCATCAGCGTCTTGGCCACGCCGGGCACGCCCTCCAGCAGGATGTGCCCGCCCGCCACGAGCCCGCAGAGCATCAGCTCCAGCGGTTCGTCCTGCCCGACCACGGCCTTGCGCACCTCGGCGAGGACGCCCTCGCGGATGGCGTTCGCGGACCGCACGGCGTCGCCGTTGTCCGTGAGGGGAGGAGGGGAGAAGGGCGGGGCGTTCATGTCGTTCCGGGGCGAGGCCGGCCGGTGCCGGCGGGGTGGATGCGCTCGCGCACGTGCGCGGCGGAGGTGGCGAGGGCCTGGAGGTCGGCGTCCCTCTGGACGGCCTCGGACTGGCGGGCCACGTCGAGCAGGCCGTCCGCCAGGTCCTGGCGCCCGCGCAGCCGCAGGCCCTCCGCGACGGCGGCGGCGGTGGCGTGCGGCGGCAGGCCCGCGAGCGGCGCCAGCTGCTGCGTGAGGCCTCGCGAGATGAGCCCCGCGGCGAAGCCGTGGTGGTGGCCCTCCCGGTACAGGCGGCTCATGGCGAAGAGGGCGTCCGTGGCGCCCACGCGCACGGACTCGACGGGCGGCAGCGGCCGGCCGAAGCGCCTCAGCGCGCCCGCCCACAGCGCGACGCCCAG
This sequence comes from Corallococcus sp. RDP092CA, assembly GCF_041903675.1. Lineage (NCBI taxonomy): Bacteria > Pseudomonadati > Myxococcota > Myxococcia > Myxococcales > Myxococcaceae > Corallococcus > Corallococcus sp. RDP092CA. The sequence continues at coordinate 18,387 of NZ_JAYESI010000014.1, forward strand.
CAGCAGCTGCGCCACCGCGAAGTGCAGGCCGTAGCGGCGCGCGAAGTCCACGAGCGAGCGCTCGTTGGTGAAGCCGTGGTGGAACTCGTCGAAGGCGAAGGGGCCGGGGCCCAGGGCCGCCAGCGCGCTCAGCCAGAACTGCGCGTTGTCCGCGCGCGCGAGCGCCAGGTTCATCGCGAGCTCGGGCGCGCCCACCACCAGCACCCGGCCCAGGCCCACGTGAACCACCGCCGCCACGGGGAGGCCCAGGCGCTCATCCTCCAGCACCGGGATGGCGCCCTCCGGCAGCCGGAGGTAGGCCTGGACCTTCGCCTCCACGCGCTCCACGCCCAGCGTGTACGGCGTGGGCAGCGGCGGCACCAGCGTGCGCATGGGCAGCGTCACGTCCGCCTTGTCCAGCGTCACGCCCAGGTCATCCAGGAGCGCGTTCTCCCGCGAACCCCAGGGCACGTACACGAGCGAGGCGCCGGCGCGGACGTGGGCCAGCACCCGCTCCACCTCGTCGTCGTCCAGCTGCTGCGCCCGCAGGGCGTTGAAGCCCTGGTGCGGCGCCTCCTCGTCGTTCACGCCCGCGTCCGGATCCGAGGCGAGCCGCGTCTGATCCGGGTCCTCCTCGCGCGAGTCCTGGACCTCCACGGCGAGCAGCACCAGCGCCTCATGGCCGGAGCGCATGCGCAGGTCCGCCATGTTGCGCGTCACCGGCAGGCCGCTCTCCTGCGCGAGCAGGAACAGCGCGCGCGCGCCGTCCGGCTCCGAGCGGAAGGTGGACAGCGGATCCGCGAAGCCGCCGCGCTGGGCGCCGCGCACCAGGAAGGCTCCGAGCACGCCCACGAGCAGGAGCGCTCCCAGCACGAGCAGCGGGAACCGGTCACGCACCGGCGGCCTCCAGCGCGGGCGGCGCGGCGAGCAGCGGGGCGGTGAGGGCGCGGAACTCGCTGTAGCCGTCGGCGCCCACGGGCACGTTGCCGTACCACGCGAAGTCGAAGCGGCGCGTCAGCTCCCGGAAGGGGGCCCTCACCTCCGGGCGGCCCCGGAACGCGCGCAGGTAGTCCCAGTTGGAGAGCGTCTCGTCGTAGTGGATGGCGCCGTCGCGGTGCAGGCGCGACAGCAGCGCGAGGTACAGGTTGCGCACGGCCTCGCGGTACTCGCCCTTCGCGGCCAGCGCGTCCGCCAGGTGCGCCCAGCCCTCGGGCGGACGGGACAGCGCGTGGTCCGGGCTGCCGGCGAGCGCCGCCGCGTCCACGGTGCGCACCTCCAGCGCCGGGCCCGAGGCCTCGCGCTTGCGCCGCAGGATGCTCACGAGCACCACCCCCAGCACCGCCAGCGTCAGCGCGACCAGCACCACGACGACGGCGTTGGCCGCCGCGCCGCCGCTCACGGGCAGGGCCGTCTCCCGCGACCGGGGCCGCGGCTCGTGGCGCTTGAAGAAGTCCCGGAGCCACTCGCCCAGCCTGTCGATGAAGCGGCGCCACCAGCCCGGCTCCGGGGGCGGGACCTCCTCCTGGGGGGCGTCCGGCGCCTTCTCCGGGCGCTCCTGGAACTCCGGCCGCGCGAGGATGGACCGCGCCCGGTCCGTCGCCGCCCTGGCGTCCGCGCGCGCCTGGGCCTCGGCCGTCGCCGTCACCTGCGCGAGCCCGTCCTCCAGCGTCACCGCCGCCGTCTCGCAGTCCTCGTCGTCGTAGGCCAGCCGCTCCAGGTGGCGCACGAAGCGCTCCAGCTTGACCGTCTCCCGCGCGTCCAGCGCGTCGAGGTCGCGGAGCGCCGGGCCTTCGACCTGCTCGGGCAGCTCGCACGCCGTCGCGACCTTCACCAGCCGGGCGCGCACGGCCTGGCGGTCCACGGGCGCGGTGGCCCCTTCCGGCGCTGCCTGGACCGGCGCGGGCGCCGCGAGGAGCAGGCCCGCGAGCAGGAGCCCCGCGGCGGCCACGCCCTTCGCCGCGAGCGGGCCGCGCTGCCTGCTCCGCTCCGGGAGCTGCTGCACGGCGGCCAGCAGGTCCAGGCCCTCCTGTCGCACGCGCCCGTCCACCAGCAGCAGCGTGGCCGTCGCCGCGCGCAGGGGCTCGAAGAGGGCGAACGTCGTCGCGGCGAGGAACACGAGCCACGGCGGGTTGTCCAGCGACGCGAACCGCTCCGCGAACGTCAGGTCGATGCCCACGAGCTGCCGCCCGAGGTACAGGAGGAAGTTGAGCCCCACGTGCAGGTTGAGGAACACCAGCACCTGCACGCTCATCAGCCAGCGCACCGCGGTGGCCGTCCCGCGGGAGGGGCCCAGCAGGCGCGCGCCCAGGCCGTACAGCTTCAGGGGGCTGCCCCGGCCCTGCATCGTCACGGCGTAGCCCACGCCCTGCGCGGAGAGCAGGAACAGCGAGATGCCCAGCGTGAACGTCAGCGTCAGCACGTTGAAGCACGCCAGGTACGCCACCGCGATGAACAGGGCCGGCAGCCGCGACAGCGCCGCGCGCAGCGACTGGCGCACGGACGGCTCCGCCTTCGCGCCCAGCAGGACCTCCTGCACGTAGTGGCACGCCGCGCCCTGGCCCACGCCCCGCAGGAACCACGCGAGCGTGACGTACAGGGCGGGCAGGGTGGGGGATCGCCCGTGCTCCACGGCGTCCAGCAGGTGCAGCAGCGCGGCCACCACCGCCGCGCCGCCGGGCAGCGTGAGGGCCCACACGCCCGCGTCGCGCGCGCACAGCCGCAGCGCCGCGTCCATCAAGGCCACCGGACCCCGGGGGCGCAGTTCCAAGGCGGAGACGGCCATCGCGCTAGCTCACCGCGTGCGCCGCCAGCAGCACGCCGCCCCACACGAGCACCACGCCCAGCAGCGCCAGCACCACGTGCGCCACGGTCCACTCGCGCCGGGGCGGCGGCCCCTCCAGCGCCTGGCGGCGCGCGTCGAGGCAGCTGGCGCAGCGGTTGATGCCCTCGAACTGCGTGGTGCACTCGCGGCAGATGACGCGCCGGCACTCCACGCAGACGCCCAGGCCCGCGCGGTCCGGGTGGTAGTGGCAGCGGCCCGAGCCCTGAATCATGCGCTCACCTTACGCAATCCAGGGCTCGCCACACCACCCCCGCGCGGGCTGCCCCGGGCCTACAACTCGTCGAAGAACTCGTCGTTGTAGGTGTAGCGGCTCAGGCGTTTGACGAGCGCCTCCATGGCCTCCACCGGCTTCACGGAGAAGAGCATCTGCCGCAGCTTCTTCACCTTCTCGTACTCGCGAAGGGTGAAGAGCTTCTCCTCCTTGCGCGTGCCGGACTGGGCGATGTTGATGGCCGGGAAGACGCGCTTCTCCGCGAGCAGGCGGTCCAGGGTGACCTCGGAGTTCCCCGTGCCCTTGAACTCCTCGAAGATGACCTCGTCCATGCGGCTGCCGGTGTCGATGAGCGCCGTGCCGATGATGGTCAGCGAGCCGGCCTCCTCCGTGGCGCGCGCGGCGCCGAAGATGCGCTTGGGGCGCTCCAGGGCGCGGCTGTCCACGCCGCCCGTCATGGTGCGGCCGGAGCTGTCCACTTCCTTGTTGTAGGCGCGCGCCAGGCGGGTGATGGAGTCCAGGAGGATGACCACGTCCCTGCCGGACTCCACCAGCCGGCGGGCGCGCTCCAGCGCGAGCTCCGCCACCTTCAGGTGGTCGCCCGTGGGCCGGTCGGAGCTGGAGGCGATGACCTCCGCCTTGATGCTCCGGCGCATGTCCGTCACTTCCTCCGGGCGCTCGTCGATGAGCACCACCATGACGTGGCACTCCGGGTGGTTCTGGATGATGGCCTGCGCGATGCGCTGGAGCATGATCGTCTTGCCCGTCTTGGGCGGGGCGACGATGAGCGCGCGCTGGCCCTTGCCGATGGGGGCGATGAGGTCCAGCACCCGCGTGACCATCTCCTTGTGGCCGTTCTCCAGCTTCAGCCGCTCCGTGGGGTCCACGGAGGTCAGGTCGCTGAAGTGCGGCAGCCGGGGCGCGCCGTCCAGCGGGCGGCCGTCCACCGTGTCCACCTTCTGGATGATGCCCTTGTGGCCGCGCAGCTGCGCGAACGCGGTGAGGTACTGGCCCTGCCGCAGGCGCAGCTTCTGCACCAGGTTCTTCGGCAGCTCCGGGTCATCCGGCGACGCCAGCAGGTTGCGCTTCACCTGACGCAGGAACGCGTTGGGGCCCTTGGCCTCCGTGTCCAGCACGCCCTCCACGGGCGCCAGGTTCTGCTGCGCCTGGCCCTGCTGCCCGCCGCCGCGCTGCGGGTTGCGGTTGTGCTCGTGCCGCGGCTGACCGCCGTCCTGCGGGCGGTGCTCCTGGCCCTGCGGCTGGCCGCCCTGGGGCTGCTGCTGTTGCTGCTGGGCCTGGCGCTGGCGGTACTGCTCCAGCTCCTGCGGCGTCAGGAAGACCTGCACCTGCTGGCCGTCCGCGCCCGGCTGCATGCGGTAGGCCTGGCCGTCCGGGGTGAAGTGCACCTGCGCGCCACGGCGGCGACGGCGACGGCGGCGGCGGCGGCCCTGGCCGGCGGGGGCGCCGGGCGCGCCGTTCTGCGGGGCGCCTCCGGCGGAGGCCTCACCCTCGTCAGGGCCCTCGTCGCCCTCGTCGTCGCCGCCCTCGTCGTCCGCCTCGGGAGGCGCGGGGGGGCGGGCGACCGCGGGCGGGGGCGGCGGGTTGCGGGTCTCGGGGTTGTCGGAATTCTCGCTCATGGGGCTCCACGCGTGACGACCCTGGAGGGCGGCGGCCTCGAGGGGCCGCCGGGGACGTCAGGAAGCAGGTTTTGGGACAGGAAGCCGGACGCGGGGCCTGCGAGAAGGCCGAAACCGCCGGTTCCTGAAACCCCCCGGCGGCCCTAACGCCGGCCGGGAGGCGCTCACCACCCTAACAGAGCGCCCGGATGGGGCGCCCGCAATTTCGCCGCCCGTGTGCGCGGCCTGTCCACCGGACGACCTCGCCATGCGCCCCGAGGGCCTTCAGCGGATGCGCACGCGGAAGGGCATCATGGCCTTCAGGCCGGGGCGCAGGAGCTCGGGCGAGCCCAGGCCCACCTCCCGGGCGAGCACGGACAGCGCCTCCGGCGGGCGCTCCGGCAGCGCGGGCAGGAGCGCCCCCGCCAGCGCGCGCACGCCGGGCTCTCCGCCCAGGCCGGAGAGGAAGCCGCGCGCGTCCCCCATGACGTCCAGCTCCAGGTCCTCCGCGGGGGACACCCTCGCGCGCTTGCGCGCCACCGCCACGGCCTCCGGCAGGCCGCCCAGCCCGTCCACCAGCCCCCGGGCCAGCGCGTCCGTGCCACTCCACACCCGGCCCCGCGCCACGGCGTCCACCTTCGCCTTGTCCATCTTCCGGTTGCGGGCGACCTCGGTGATGAACGTGTCGTAGGAGTCGTCCACCCAGGTCTGCACCGCGGCGAGCTGCTCGGGCGTCCACGGCTTCCACCACTCCAGCAGGTCCGCCATGTCGCCGCGCTTGAGCGTCTCCTGGTTCACCCCCAGCTTCGCGCCCAGGCCCTCCAGCGCGGGCTTCGGGTAGAAGACGCCGATGCTGCCCGTCAGCGTCGTGGGCTCCGCCAGCACCTCGTCCGCGGCCACCGCCGCGTAGTAGCCGCCGGAGGCCGCCGCGTCGCCCATGGAGGCGATGACGGGCTTGTGCTTCTTCGCCTCCAGCACCGCGCGGTACATCAGGTCCGACGCCAGCACGTCGCCGCCGCCGGAGTCCACGCGCAGGACGATGGCCACCACGGCCGGGTCCTCCTGCGCCTCCTCCAGCGCGCGCACCACCGTCTCCGCGCCGGCCAGCCGCGCGAAGCCGAGCGGATCCTCCCGGCTGCGCCCCCCGGTGATGTCGCCCAGCACCGGCACCACCGCGATGCGGCGGCGCAGCCCCCAGCGGTCCTCGCGCTCGTCGCGCGGCGAGTACGTGGGGTGGAAGCGCTGGCCCGGGAACCACTCCGCCACGCGCGCGTCCAGCTCCGTGGTGGACACCACGCCGTCCAGCAGGCCCGCCTCCTTCGCCCGCTTCGAGGACAGGATGCCGTGGGCCCACGCCGCGTGCAGCTGCTCCCGGGAGAGCTTGCGCCCCGCCTCCACGGCCTTCTCGTAGTGCGTCACCTGCGAGTCCAGGTACGCGTCCAGCGTCTCGCGCTCCGCGGGGCTCATGTCGGAGCGGGTGAACTGCTCCATCGCCGTCTTGTACTCGCCCACGCGCGCCACGTCCCACTGGACGCCCAGCTTCTCCATGGTGCCGCCCAGCGACGTTACCGTGGCGGACAGGCCGTTGATGGGCAGCGACGCCTCCGTCAGCGCGTACACGCTGTCCGCCGCGGACGCCACGAGGTAGCCGCGGTCATCCCCGGACAGCATCACCACCACGACCTTCTTGCCGGCCTCGCGCAGCCGGAGCAGCGACTGGCGCAGCTCCTCCGCCGTGCCCCAGCCCACGCCGGGCAGGCCCTCCATCTTCACCACCACGCCCTTCAGCCGCTCGTCGCGCGTGGCCAGGTCCAGGAACCTCAGCAGGCGCAGGTACGGGTCCGTCTCGCTGAGGCCCAGGAGGGACAGCGCGGGGCTCACGCCGCCCGCGAGCATGTCGTCCAGGTCCAGCAGCGCCACCACGCCCCCACCGCCGTGCAGGGCGCGGTAGCGCTCCGACGACAGGCGCACCTGGAGCACGTGGTCCAGGCCGTCGCCCGCCCCGCCCGCCGCGTACGTCAGGCCCGCGTGGCCCAGGTCCACCGTGGCCGCGAACTGGAGCGCCAGCGGGATGCCGCTGACGAAGCCGTGGGACAGGCCGCCGCCCAGCCGCAGGCCGCGCACCACCTCCGCCTGGAGCGTGTACGTGGCCTGCCCCTCCCGGAAGCCGCCTTCCGCGAAGAGCCAGTCCACGCCCAGCGTGTAGCGCTCATCCAGCGGGCGCAGGCCCAGGCCGAAGTTGTAGCGCCGCGGCAGCTTGAGGCCGCCCTGCTCCGGCGCGTTCAGATCCTTCGCCACCGCGGCCAGGGACAGGAAGCGGAAGGGGCGCGCGGTGAGGCCCACGTCCCAGCTGGTCAACCCGCTGATGCGGCGATCATCCGAGCTGCTGAAGTCGTGCAGCGCGGCGCCCAGCTGCAGCGTGCGCGGCCCCAGCGACAGGCCGAAGGACGTCTTGCGGTAGTCCGGCGCGTTCTCCCCGCGGATCCACTCCAGGGAGAAGCCCGCGCCCAGGCCCAACAGGCGCGCGCCCAGGAACACGGCGTCGCCCACGGCGTCGGACTGGAGGTTGCGCTCGTGGAGGTAGAAGAGCTGCCCCGCGTCCTGGAAGCCCAGGCCGGCGGGGTTGAGGGACAGGGCGGGCGCCTCGTCGATGAGCGCCGCGCTGGTGGGCGGCAGGGTGACGCCCCGGGGCGGGGCGGGGGCGCGGTCGACGGCGCCCGTCTGGGCAAGCGCGAGGCTGGGGAGGAGGGCGAGCAGCGGCAGGTGGCGCATACGGCCCGGGACTCTAGGTGCGAGCCGTCCCGGGACAAGCGCCGTGTGTCACCAGTCCTCGGTACCCGACACGTCGTCCAGCGGATCATCCCCGGAGTGCTTCTTGACGGACTGTCGGGAGCTGCCGCCGCGGTCATCGGAGCCCCAGTCCTCCGCGCCGCTCCGGTTCTCCAGCGGGTCGCGCTTCTTGGTGACCTGCTCGCCCTCGCTGTTGATGACCTGGTTAACCACCCGCTCCATCTCCAACTTGAGCTGGCCGTACTCGTCGCCCTGGAGCACCAGCTTGCGCGAGCCCAGCCGCTTGCCGTTGCGCACGTCGAAGTAGCCCACGGACAGCTCCGTGCCCCGCTCCGGGATGACGCGCACGGTGCCCACCAGCGCCCGGTCCAGGCTCAGGGACTTGAGCAGCGCCGCGACGGCGTTGGCCGGCTTGTCGCTGGGGCGCGAGACGTCCGGAATCACCTTGTCCAGCTGCGCGTCGTAGGCCTTGTAGGTGGCCGTCGGCGACAGCGTGGCGACGACCTCGGTGTCGTCCGGCGTCACCTCCATGATCTGCCCGAACTGGCGGAAGCCCGGCCGCTCCATGCGCACCAGGTGCTTGCCCACCGGCAGCGTGGGCAGCGTCAGCGGCGTGAAGCCCACCGCCTCGCCGTCCACGTAGACGCGGGCGCCCCCGGGCCGGGACTTGAAGGTGGCGCTGCCGCGCAGCTGCGAGGCCCGGCTGGTGGCCACCTGCACGCGCAGGGTGATGAACTCCCGGCTGAAGCGCTTGGGGTTCAACTCGAAGGTGGGGTTGAGCGCCATCAGGTCGATGAGCAGCAGCTTCGCCTCCTCCACGTCGCCCCGCAGCTGGAGGATGGCGGCGTGCAACGCCACCGCGTCGCACAGCGGGAAGCAGGAGGTCATCGACGCGACGGAGCCCTCCAGCTCCTTGAGGGTGGCGCGCACCTTGCGCTCCGCGTCCTCGTAGTCGCGCGCCTCGAAGGCCTTGAGGCTCTCCTCGTAGCCCTTCTTCGCGCGGGCGAAGGAGGCCTGCGCGCCCGGGTCGTCCGGCAGGCCGAAGAGGTCGCGCGGCTTGCGCACGGAGTAGCTGGCGAAGTTGCCGAGCGCGTCGTTCATGTAGCCCTCCATCTGCACCCCGGAGGACTCGGACGACGGGTCCATGGGGATGAGCAGCGCGGAGACGCGGCTCGCCGCGGGCGGGGCCGACAGCGCGAGGGCGGGGAGCAGCACGAGCGCGAGCGGAAGGGCTTTCATGAGGAGTCCTGTGCGCTTGACGCCGGAGCTAGAAGGAAATTCCACCGGGCAGACCGTTCACCGGGTTGAAGCCGGGGCCGCGGTCCGAGGTGGCCACGTACACCACGCCCGCCGTCACGGCCGCCACGCCCGCCGCCGCGGCCCAGAACCAGGGCTTGCGCAGCACGGAGTCGCTGGCCACGAGCGGCTCCTTCGACTCCTCCTGGCGGCCGTGGGGCAGGGCGGAGCCCGCGAGGAAGGTGTGGAGCTGATCCGCGGCGCCGTCCGGGCTGTTCTTCCCGTCCCGCCTGCCGAAGTCCACCTCCACGCCGCGCAGGCGGTTCTTCGTGCGCAGGTCCCACGCCTGCACCTCGCCGTGCAGCCGGCCCTTCTTGTCCTGGAACGCGGCCGCCAGCACCACGTAGCGCGCGTTGAGCCGCTCGCCGATGGCGCCCACCTCCGGCGGCGCGCCGTCCGCCTCGAAGGCCGCCTCCGTGCCCGCCTTCGCCGCCGCGTCACGCAGCGCGGCCAGGCCCGGCGCGGAGGCCAGCTTCGTCTTCAGCTCGGTGGGGGCGGACGGCTTCACCTCCGCGTACGTCGCGAACGGGGCGTAGCCGGGCAGCAGGAGCTGCACGGGGTAGGAGCCCGGGGCCAGCTTCGCGCCCGCCAGGGGCGTCACGCCCACGTCGCGGCCGCGCACCAGCACGCGCGCGCCCTGCGGCTGCGAGTTCACCACCAGCGTGCCCTGCGGCTGCGCGGCCAGCTCGCCCTGCGCCTCCGCGAACACCCGCTGCACGTCCTGGCCGAAGAGGCCCGCGTCCGGGCGCAGCGACGGCTCCGCCACCAGCGCGTTCGTGAAGGCCGCCTTCGCGCCCGCCACGTCGCCGTTGAGCAGCAGGGACGCGCCCTGGAAGAGGTACGTCTCGCCCAGCTTCTCCGGGCGCAGGTCGCCGGGGCGCTGCACGTAGGCGTCCGCGGCCGCCTTGAACTTCACCGCCGCGGAGTCCGGGTCCAGGTTGTCGTACGCCGCGCGCCCCTCGTCGAAGAGGGCGTCGCCGCGGGGGTTGCCCTGGGGCTCCGGCGGCGGGAAGGCGGTGGCCAGGTCCACGAACTGGACGTCGCCGGCGCTGCCCAGCTTCCGGGTGAGCGTGTCCTCCAGCTTCGCCGCGGAGTCCGCCGCGGCCGACTGGCGCGCCACGCCGAAGATGGCCACGGCGTTGGACGGGGCCGCGCGCACCCCCGGGGCCGGCGCGTCGGCCATCTTCGGGGCAGCGGGGGCGGCCGGGGCGAGGGGGGCCTGCGTGGCCGCCTTGGGCGCCACGGGCACGTCCGACGGGGAGGGCCCTTCATCCGGCGGCGTGAAGGTGTCCTCGGGCTCGGAGGAGGCGGGCGCCTTCTGGGTGGCGGCGGGGCGCTTCTTCTTCGCGGCGGACTTCCGTTTGGCGGCGTCGGCGGCGGGGGCGCTCAGCACGCAGGCGAGCGCGACAGTCAGGGCAATCCGGGTGGTGTTCACGATTCGGCGAATGCTAGCCGACCCGAGGGGCGGAAGACCAATGCCTCCCCGGGACGGGCGGGCCCGTCCCGGGTGTGCGGGGACTTCCTATTTCTCAGACGTCCAGCTCCTGGACCTCGCCGGCCTGCTCGGTGATGAACCTGTAACGCGCCGAGACGTCCTTGCCCATCAGGTCATTGATGATGCGGTCGGTCTCCAGCGCGTTGTCGATGGTCACCCGCAGGCTGATGCGGTTCTTCGCATCGAGCGTCGTCTGCTTCAGCTCGTCGGCCGTCATCTCGCCCAGCCCCTTGAAGCGCATGATGTTGGGCTTGGCGTTGCCCCGGGCCTTCTCGCGGATGATGCGGTCGCGGTCCAGCTCGTCCAGGGCCCAGTACGTCTCCTTGCCGATGTCCACCCGGTACAGCGGCGGCTGGGCGATGTGCACCGCGCCCGCTTCGATGAGCGGCCGCAGGTGGCGGTAGAAGAACGTGAGCAGCAGCGTGGCGATGTGGTGGCCGTCGCTGTCCGCGTCCATCAGCAGGAAGACGCGGCCGTACCGCAGCTTCGTGATGTCGAAGTCGGACCCGATGCCGCAGCCCAGCGCGCTGACGATGTCCTGGAGCTCCTTGTTGGTGGCCACCTTGTCGGTGGACGCCTGCTCCGCGTTGAGCACCTTGCCGCGCAGGGGGAGGATGGCCTGGGTGCGCCGGTCGCGGCCCTGCTTCGCGGAGCCGCCTGCGGAGTCACCCTCCACGATGAACAGCTCGCTGGACGCGGGGTCCGTGGACGAGCAGTCCGCCAGCTTCCCGGGGAGGTTCAGCCGGTGGCTCACCGCGGACTTGCGGCTGATGGCGGCGGAGGCCGCGCGGGACGCCTCGCGCGCGCGGGCGGCCAGGATGATGCGCGCCAGCAGCGCTTCCGCGATGGACTTGTTGTCGTTGAACCACTTCTCCAGCGCCGGGCGGACGGCGCCGTCCACCTGCGCCGTCGTCTCCGGGTTGTTGAGGCGGCCCTTCGTCTGCCCCTGGAACTGGGGCTCCACCACGTACACGGAGAGGATGGCGGTGATGCCCTCGCGGATGTCCTCCGCGGTGAGCGTCACGCCCTTGGGCGTCAGGCCGTGCGTCTCGATGTAGTTGCGCATCGCCTTGACGATGGCGGCCCTCAAGCCCGCCTCGTGCGTGCCGCCCAGGTTCGTGGGGATGCCGTTGACGTACGAGCGGATGTGCTCGTCCGTGGCCTCCGTCCACGCCAGCGCCACCTCCAGGCGGACCTCGTTGTCGCGCGAGTAGTAGAACGGCGTGCTGCCCGCGGGGACGACGGGCTTCTGGCGCTCCGACACGACCTTGGTGAGGTACTCGGCGATGCCGCCGTCGTGCTTGAACGTCTCCGACACGGCGGGCGTGGCCGTCTCGTCCCTCCAGATGACGGTCATCCCCTTGTGCAGGTAGCTCTTCGCCTCCAGGCGCTCGCGCACCAGGGCCGCGTCGAACTTCTGCTTCTCGCCGAAGATCTCCGGGTCCGGCTCGAAGGTGATGGACGTGCCGGTGCCGCGCCCGGGGCCCTCCACCTTGAGGGGGCTCGTCGCCTTGCCGCGCGCGTACGACTGCACGTGGCGCTTGCCGTCCTTCTTGATCTCGATGAGCAGCTTGCTGGAGAGCGCGTTCACCACGGAGCTGCCCACGCCGTGCAGACCGCCCGAGTGGATGTAGTTGCCCTGCTCGAACTTGCCGCCCGAGTGCAGCGTCGTGAGGATGACCTCCACGGCGGGCTTCTTGTACTTGGGCATCATGTCCACGGGGATGCCGCGCCCGTTGTCCACGACGGTGATGGACTTCGCGCCCTTGTGCAGGGTCACCTCGACGGTGGTCGCGTAGCTGTTGATGACCTCGTCCACCGAGTTGTCGAGGATCTCCCAGAGGAGGTGGTGGTAGCCCGTGCTGTCGGTGCCACCGATGTACATGGCCGGGCGCTTGCGCACCGGCTCCAGGCCCTCCAGGACCTGGATGTCCGCGCCTGTGTAGGTTTCCTTCTTGGTCGCCATGGCCTTCCCGCTACTCCTTCTTCTCCGGCAGCGGCACGAAGGTGACGGGCCTGGCCACCTCCTTCACCGTGTCGCGCTTGGACATCTCATGGCCCTTGCCGCCGCGGCCCGTCACGGAGAACTTCGCCGGTGACAGGTGCAGCTTGCGGCCCTTCTGGGTCTCGAACTCCAGCACGGCGTCCTTCTGACTGGCCGGCGCCGCGAGGAAGTCCACCACCTTGTCGCCCGCGTCCACCTTGATGACCTGGACGCCCTTGCCGGGGCCGGCCAGCTCGTTCACCTCCGCCACCTTGCAGACGAGGGCGTTCGTCTTCTCCGTGAGGACGGCGAGCAGGTCCTTCTCACCTACCGGCTGCGTGCCGATGAGCTCATCGCCCTCGACCGTCTTCGCGTAGCGGCGGCCGGCGCGCGTGGAGACCTCCGTGTGCGGCGCCAGCAGGAAGCGCAGGCCCAGGCCCTGGCGCGTCACCGCCACCAGCTTCTCCGGCTGGGGCAGGCGCGCGTCCAGGGACAGGGCGCCCACCACGCGCTCGCCGTCGTCGAACTTGAACAGCTTCTGCACCGGGTCGCCGTAGCCGGTGGAGGCCGGCACGTCGTTGAAGCGGGTGACGTAGGCGGTGCCGAAGTTGCTGAACAGCACCAGGTTCGCCTTCAGGCTGCCGGCGAGCACCGCCATCACCGCGTCGCCCTCGCGCAGGCGGGTGGTGGACGGGTCCTTCACCTCGCGCACGCGCTTGATCCACCCGTCGCGGGTGATGACCACGTGGGCGTCCTCGTCCGCGATGAACGCGTCCGCGGAGAACTCCATCTCCTCCGCGCCCGCGCCGCCGATGCGCGTGCGGCGCTTGTCGGTGTACGCCGCCTTGAGGCCGGTCAGCTCGTCGTGGATGACGGCCCAGCGCTTCTTCGGGTCCTTGAGGATGGCCTCGATGCGCTTGATCTCCGCGCGCTTCTCCTTGAGCTCCTTCTGGACGATGAGGATCTCCAGGCGGGCCAGCTTGTAGAGGCGCATCTCCAGGATGGCGTCCACCTGGAGCTCGTCCAGCTTGAAGCGCGCCATCAGCTTCTGGGCGGCGTCCTGCTTGCCCTCCGACTGGCGGATGATCCGGATGATCTCATCCAGCGCGTCGTAGGCCTTCTCGAAGCCCTCGAGGATGTGGACGCGCCGCTTGAGCTCCGCCAGCTCGTGCTCGAACCGCTTCGTCACGATCTCCAGGCGGAAGTCGAGGAAGTAGCGGAGGATGGACTTCAGGTCCAGGCGCTTGGGCGTGCCGACGTCCGGGTTCTCCGACGGGACGAGGCACGTCAGGTTCACGCCGAAGTTCGTCTGCAAGGGCGTGTGCTTGTAGAGGTACGCCATCACCAGCTCGGGGTTGGCGTCCTTCTTGAGCTCCAGCACGATGCGCACGTCCGTGGTGGACTCGTCGCGCACGTCGGTGATGAGGGGCAGCTTGCGCTCGCGCACCAGCTCGCCAATCTTCGCGACGAGCGTGGACTTGTTCACCGTGTACGGGATGGAGGTGACGACGATCATCTGACCGCCGCGCTTGAGCTCCTCCAGCTTGTACTCGCCGCGGATCCGGACGGAGCCCTGGCCCGTCTCGTAGATCTCGCGCAGCTCCTTCTTGTCGTTGAGGATCTGCCCGCCGGTGGGGAAGTCCGGCCCCTTGATGGACTTGAGCAGGTCCTTGGTCTGCAGCTCCGGGTCCGCGATGAGCGCCAGCAGCGCGTCCACCAGCTCGCCCAGGTGGTGGGGCGGGATGTTGGTTGCCATGCCCACCGCGATGCCGGTGGTGCCGTTCATCAAGAGCTGCGGCACGCGCGCGGGGATGACGACGGGCTCGTCGCGGGTGCCGTCGTAGTTGGGGCGGAAGCGGACCGTCTTGCTGTCCAGCTCCCCCAGGAGCTCCGTGGCCAGCTTCTCCAGGCGGCACTCGGTGTAGCGGTAGGCGGCGGCGGAGTCGCCGTCCAGCGAGCCGAAGTTGCCGTGGCCGTCCACCAGCGGGTAGCGCAGGGAGAAGTCCTGCGCCATGCGCACCAGCGCGTCGTAGATGGCCGTGTCGCCGTGCGGGTGGTAGCGGCCCATGATGGCGCCGACGACCTGGGCGCACTTCTGGTACTTCGTGTCGAACGACAGGTTCAGGTCGTTCCACATGCCGTAGAGGATGCGGCGCTGCACCGGCTTGAGGCCGTCGCGCACGTCGGGCAGGGCGCGCGAGGTGATGACCGACAGGGCGTAGTTGAGGTACCGGCGGCGCGCTTCCTCGGCCAGGCCCGCGGGCAGGCCGTCCCCGCCACCGGCGCCGGCTCCGCCGCCGCCTCCCTTTCCTCCGCCCCCTGCCGGGCCTCCCTGCTTCTTGCGCGACTTCGTTTCGGCTTCTGCGAGCATGGTCATGGAATCCAGATGGGTTTCACTCAGGCCACCGACCGAGCGTGACGCGGCGCGCGGGCCGCGTCGTGCGCGCTGCGACTACCAGTCGGGTCGGCCTCTCGACGTCAGATGGGCGGGACTACCATGGGCCCCTGACATTGAGAACGAATTCGGGAGGTTGCGTCGGCTCCCGCGCGGAACTTCTGTACGTCCGTGCAGTCCTGTGCCTGCTTGAAACCCGCCGCCAACCCCCCGGAATTCCGAGGGGAGTGGGTGCGGGGCCTGGCTGGCGGGCTGCTTCCGGCTAGCCGTTGTCGCCGGAGTTGGCGCGGGGCTTCTTGCCCTCCGCGTCGGGGGCGCGGCCCCAGTTGCCGCGCTTGAAGATCTGCACGCCGCGGCCGGAGGTGGCGCCGGCCATCCCGTTGACGGTGGCGGTGAGGGCCTTGCTCCCCGGCGGGTGGTAGATGACGCGCACCTTGCGGGCGGAGGGGAGGAGCGCGCTGGTGGCGTCCACCAGGAGGTAGACGGTGTTGCCATCCGTCTGGATGCGCTCCGGATCCTGCCGGTTGTTGAGGTCCGCGAGCAGCTCGCCCGCGTCCGCGCTGGTGGCGTCCGAGCCCAGCTGCCGGACCTTCACGCGCAGGGCCACCTCCGGGGGCGCGTCCTGGCGCTTGTACTCCCGGACCCCCTGGATGACGATCGCCAGGTCCGCGCCGTTCTCCGGGGCCTTCGGGTTGGAGGGCAGGTGCAGGCCGGACTGGGCGCTGGAGTCGGTGTCCAGGAAGAGGGTGAGGTTGGCGCAGCGCTGCTTGCACTCCTCGCCGAAGGGCTCCTTGCTGAACTTCAGCCGCATGGCGAAGTCGCTGCCCTGGGGCCCGATGGTGGCGTCCACGATGACGGGGCGCTCCTCGTCCTGCGACGGCTTGTAGCGGAGGGTGGAGGCGGTCCGCCCCGCGGCGGAGGCGGTCGCGCCAGCCAGGAGCGAGCAGGCGAGCAGGGTGGGCAGGCGCTTCACGGACGAGACCTCCTGACGGCGTGGGGCATCAAAAAGTGGCATTCAAAGGGAACTGGCCCCGGGGCGGCAAGCCCGGGGCGTAGAGTGCCCGCCAGGAGGACAGCCATGCCCACACCGTACGTGCGACAGCTCAAGCTCGGCCCCATGGACAACTTCGTCTACCTCGTGGGGCCCGAGGACGGGCCGGAGGTGGTGGTGGTGGATCCCGCCTGGGACGTGCCGGCCATCGAGGCGGCGGTGGCCCGGGACGGCAAGCGCGTGGTGGGCGCGTTCGTGTCGCACTGCCACGGCGACCACATCAACGGCCTCCAGGAGCTGCTGTCGCGCCACGACGTGCCGGTGTACGCGCAGGCGGAGGAGGTCGCCTTCTCCCGGGAGCTGCGCGCGTGGGGCGGTGACGCGCTCCGGCCGCTGAAGGCGGGGGACGCGGTGTCGGTGGGCGCGCGCACGTTCCACGCGCTGCACACGCCCGGGCACACGCCGGGGTCGCACTGCCTCCTGGCGGAGGACGCGCTCGTGTCCGGGGACACGGTGTTCATCAACGGGTGCGGCCGGTGCGACCTGCCGGGCAGCGACCCGGAGGACATGTACCGCTCGCTGTCGCAGGTGCTGGCGAAGGTGCCGGACTCCACGCGCCTGTACCCCGGGCACGACTACGCGGACGTGCCGGTGGCCCAGATGGAGGCCATCCGCCAGAAGAACCCGTACTTCGGCTTCCCGGACATGGCGTCCTTCGTGGCCTTCCGGATGCGGCCGCGCAAGTAGGGCCGGCCCGGCTCACACCCGCCGTGCGCGTGCCATGGGCGGCATCTTCACGCCGCCCGGGGGCTTCGCGTGCAGGGCCCAGTACGCGGACACGCCCAGGAGGGCCAGCGACAGGAGCGTCCACAGCGCCGCCCAGACGATGGAGGGCACCCACGTCTCGCTGGCGAGGATGGCCGCGTCGCTCTGCGCGCGCACCGCGCTGTTCCACAGGTCGTCCCTGAGGTCGAAGACGACGTAGAGCGCGGTGAAGGCCGCGAGGAACAGGTTGAGCGCGTCCACGAGCCCCGTGGGCAGGAAGCGCGCGCCCAGCCCCATGGCCAGCGCCATGCCCAGGCAGAAGGCCAGGGTGAAGGGGTCCCCCGCGTAGAAGAAGCCCATCACCGCCAGCCACACGGACGCCGCGCCCATCACCGCGCGGCCCAGCCGGAAGCGGAAGGTGGCCAGCATCAGCGCCGCGCCCGCCACCGCGCTGCCCAGGTAGCCCGCGGAGGACACGATGACGCGGTTCATGACGCCGGGCGGCAGGCGGGAGAAGCAGGAGCCCCCCTCGTTCACCTGGAGGTGCACCCGGTCCACCGAGCCCCCCACGAGCAGCGAGGCGATGGCGTGCCCGCTCTCGTGCATCATCACCACCAGCACCTTCACCGGCCAGAGCACCGGCGAGTCCCAGAAGTACCAGGACGCCCCCATCAGGAGGAGGAGCAGCGCCAGCCTGCCGAAATCCAGAGTCGCTCCGCTCGCGGTCCGCATCGCCGGGTCCCCTCCTGCCTGGACACCAGAACATCCAAGCGCGTTCCATCTTCCGTGAAAACGCGCGGCCCGGACACCGGAACGGTCGCGCCGGGGCGACGGACGGGGTAGGGAGGAGGGACCATGAAGAAGACGCTCCTTCTCCTCTCGCTCGTGGCTGCCCCGGCCTTCGCCGGGGAAGGGAAGTGGACCCCGCAGCAGGTGCTGGAACTGAGCCCCGCCTGGCTCAGGGCGCAGGGCCTCCAGCTGCCGCCGAGCAAGCTGTGGGACCCCAAGCGCGGCACGGGCCTGCTGGCGGGCACGGTGAACACCGGCGGCTGCTCCGGGTCGTTCATCTCCGCCTCCGGCCTCATCATCACCAACCACCACTGCGCCTTCTCCATCATCCAGGAGCACAGCTCCCCGCGGAGGGACCTCATCACCGACGGCTTCCTCGCGAAGCGCCAGGCCGAGGAGCTGCCGGGCAAGGGCTCGCGCGTGCAGGTGCCGCGCGGCTTCAAGGACGTGACGGCGGAGATCAACGCCGCCGTGCCGCAGGGCGCGGACGACCTCGCGCGCTACAAGGCCATCGACCGCAAGCAGAAGGAGCTGGTCGCCGAGTGCGAGAAGCGCCCCGCCACCCGCTGCCAGGTGGCCACCTTCGACGGCGGCGTGAACTACACGCTGGTGGACGCGGTGGAGCTCCAGGACGTGCGCCTGGTCTACGCGCCGCCGCGCGCCGTGGGCGAGTACGGCGGGGAGGAGGACAACTGGATGTGGCCGCGCCACACCGGCGACTTCGCCATCATCCGCGCGTACACCGCGCCGGACGGCGCCTCCGCCGCGTACAGCGACAAGAACGTGCCCTACAAGGCGGAGTTCTTCTTCCCGCTGTCCACCGACGGCGTGAAGCCGGGCGACTTCGTGATGGTGCTGGGCTACCCGGGCACCACCTACCGCACGCTGCTGGCGGACGAGATGGCCGAGCGCCAGGCGCGCTTCTACCCGCGCATGCGCGACGTGCTGGGCGAGGCCATCCGCATCCTGGAGGCGGAAGGGGAGAAGGACCCCGCCGGGAAGATCGCCGTGGCCTCGCAGCTCAAGGGGCTGCACAACGCCTACAAGAACGCGGGCGGGCAGCTGGCGGGCCTCAAGCGCGGCCACATCGTGGAGAAGCAGCACGCGACGGAGGCCGCCACCGTCGCCTGGGCCCGGAAGGACGCCGCGAAGTGGGGCGACGCCCTCCAGGCCCGGGAGGCCCTGCTCGCGGAGCAGCAGGCGTCCGGGAAGACCTTCGAGCGCGAGTTCCTGCTGAACATGTCCGGCCGCCTGGCGCGCGGGCCCGCGCTGGCCACGGCCGTGGCCCGGCTGTCCATGGAGCGCGCGAAGCCGGACCTGGAGCGCCGCCCGGAGTACATGGACCGCGAGGTGCCGCGCATCAAGGACCGCCTGGAGCGCGAGCAGAAGAACCTCTTCGTCGCCGCGGACAAGGCGCTCCTGCACGCGTTCGTGAAGCGCGCGCAGGCGCTGAAGCCGGACGAGCGCATCGCCGCCGTGGACGCCGTCTTCGGCAGGACGTACTCGGAGAAGGACGTCGCCGCGAAGATCGACTCGCTCTACGCGGGCACCCAGGTGCTCACCCTGGCGGAGCGCCTGAAGATGGCGGACGAGTCCGTGGCGCAGCTCACCGCGCGCAAGGACCCGCTGCTGGCGTTCGGCCTGGAGCTGGCGAAGGAGCAGGCCGCGCTGGATGACACGCGCGACCGGCGCCAGGGCGCGGCCTCTCGGCTGCGGCCGGCGTGGCGCAAGGCGGTGATGGCGCAGGCGGGCAAGCCGGTTGCGCCGGACGCCAACAGCACGCTGCGCGTGTCGTTCGCCAAGGTGCAGGGCTACACGCCGCGCGACGGCGCGCTGTACCTGCCGCAGACGACGCTGACGGGCATGCTCCAGAAGCACACCGGCGAGGAGCCCTTCAACGCGCCGGAGAAGGTGCGCGCGGCCGCCGAGGCCAGGAAGTTCGGGCGGTGGGCGGACCCCCGGCTGAAGGACGTGCCGGTGGACTTCCTGGCGGACGCGGACACCACGGGCGGCAACTCCGGCAGCCCCACGGTGAACGGCAAGGGCCAGCTGGTGGGCGTGAACTTCGACCGCGTGTGGGAGAACGTCGCGAACGACTTCGGCTACAATCCGGACGTGGCCCGGAACGTCAACGTGGACGTGCGCTACCTGCTGTGGCAGCTGGATCAGGTCGAGGACGCGGACGCGCTCCTGCGCGAGCTGAACATCCGCAAGGGCCCGGCCGTGACGAGGGAGTCGCGCTGACATGTCGGACGCGGGGGACGGGACTCCAGCGCTGCCCACCTTCCGGCCCGAGGAGCGGGTGTGTGGCAACTGCAAGCTCTGGAGCCCGCACTCCGTGGATCACCGGGGCTGGGTGGGGCCGTGCCGGATGCAGGGCTCGCGCGGCATGTTCCCGCCCTCCGCGCCCATCTGTGACAAGTACGCGCCTCGGGGTTCGGCGGCCCCGGCGCCCGTCGTTGCGAGCACGCGAACCCGCGCCCCGCGGAGCGTGGCGCCCGTGGTGGTGCGCCACCGCGCGGATCCGCGCGAGGTGGTGGACCTGGAAGGGCTGGACATGACGCGCGAAGAGCTGATGGACATCTTCCGGGAGGCGGCGGGGCTCAGCGAGCCGCCGCTCGCGGGCAAGTGGGAGGGCGGCACGGTGCGGCTGGTGCCGGGCAACCCCGAGCTCCAGGCGAAGGACCTGCCCATCGACAGCCTGTTCCACAAGGTCACGATGGTGCGCGACCGCCTGCGCGTGCTGGAGCAGAAGCTCAACGCGCACCCCAAGCTCACGGAGGCCGAGAAGGCGGAGATGCAGGGCTACATCACCCGCGTCTACGGCTCGCTCACCAGCTTCAACCTCCTCTTCAAGGAGAAGGGGGATCAGTTCGTGGGCAGCAAGGGCGACGAGTAGCGGCTGCGCGCCTCACGGCCGCTGGCCGCGCTCCTCCATCACGGTGAGGGCGCGCTGGCGGCCGCGGTGCAGGGCGCTCTTCACGGTGCCCTCGGGGATGCGCAGGAGCCGGGCGATCTCCGCGGAGCCCAGGCCGCGCACCTCGCGCAGATAGAGGACCTGCCGCTGCTGGGGGGTCACCTCCTCCAGCGCCTCGTGGAAGTGGCGCTGCATCTGCGTGCCCATGGCGTGGGCCTCCGGCGAGACGGTCTCCTCGGGCGCGTGCGTCAGCCGCTCCCGGCGACGTCGCGCGCGCAGCCAGTTGATGCTGCTGTTGACCATCACCCGGTGCAGCCAGGTGCTCCAGGTCGCCCGCCCGTCCAGCCCCGGGGGCTGCCGCGACAGGCGCAGGAAGACGTCCTGCACCACGTCCTCCGCGTCGTCGAGGTCCCCCACGATGCGCCGGGCGATGGCCAGCGCCCGCGGGCGGTGCCGGGCGTACAAATCATCCAGGGTGGGGAAGGGGAGGACGGCGGCGTGCGGGCCCATGGTGGACGGTCTCCTGTGTCTCCTCCTGGAACGAACGGGCGCCGGAAAGGGTCTATCACCCTGGGGGGTATGCGACTTCAGGGTGGGGGACCGGACCGGCCCGCCCCCCGAGGGGCTTGCTGGAGCCCATCCACGGAAGCCAGGGCCGCGCTCCCGCGCGGACCGCGGGTGCGCACCTTGCGGGCCAGGGGGACGCCGCGATGGCTCAGCTGGCCGAGTACGGACGCAGGAGGCCGTTCATGCCCCGGAGCCGCGCGGGCAGGGGCAGCGGCCTCATGGACCTGCTCCTGGGGCGCCCGCTCACCAGCGCCCAGGCGATGCAGGAGAAGACGGGCGTCCTCACCGGCGTGGCCCTGTTGGGGCTGGACGCGCTGTCCTCCGCGGCGTACGGCCCGGAGGCCGCGCTCACCGTGCTGCGCCCGCTGGGAGCCGCCGGGGTGTGGCTGCTCTTCCCCATCACCGCCGCCATCGTCGGGCTCTTGATGGTCGTCGCGGGCTCGTACGCGCAGACCATCGCCGCGTACCCCAGCGGCGGCGGCGCGTACACGGTGGCGAAGCAGAACCTGGGGCGGGGCGCGGGGCTGCTCGCGGCGACGGCGCTGATGCTGGACTACCTGCTCAACGTGGCCGTGGGCATCTCCGCCGGCACGGGCGCGCTGGTGTCCGCGCTCCCCGCCCTGCGGCCCCACACGCTCCACATCACCCTGGGCCTGCTGGCGCTGCTCACGCTCGTGAACCTGCGCGGCGTCAGCGAGGCGGGCGCCGTGTTCGTCGTGCCCACGTGGTTCTTCATCGCGTCGCTGGGGGTGGTGCTGCTTGTGGGCTTCTTCAAGCTGGTGACGGGGGACGCGACGCCCGCGCAGCAGCCTCCGCCGCTGGAGGTCCCCACCGCGTCCCTGGGGGCGTGGCTGGTCATCCGCGCCTTCGCCAGCGGGTGCACGGCGATGACGGGCGTGGAGGCCATCAGCAACGCCGTGCCCATCTTCCGCGACCCCGCCATCCGCCGCGCGCGCGTCACGCTGGGCATCATCGTGGGCGTCCTGGTGATGATGCTGCTGGGCATCGCGCTGCTGTGCCGGGTGTACGGCGTGGGCGCCACGGACCCGAACGGCGCGAACTACCAGACGGTGCTGTCGCAGCTCATCGCGGCGGTGATGGGGCGCGGCGTCTTCTACTACGTGGCCATGGCCGCCATCCTCAGCGTGCTCGCGCTGTCCGCGAACACCAGCTACGCGGGCTTCCCGCTCGTCTGCCAGGTGCTGGCGCGCGAGCGCTACCTGCCGCCGGGCTTCGCGCACCGGGGCCGCCGCCTGGCGCTGTCGCGCGGCATCCTCACCCTGTCCGGGCTCGCGGCCGTGCTGCTCATCGTGTGCAAGGGCATCACGGACCGGCTGATCCCCCTGTTCGCCATCGGCGCGCTGATGGCCTTCACCCTGTCGCAGGCGGGCATGGTGGTGCACTGGGGCCGGCACCGCGACGAGGCCGGCTGGCGGTGGCGCCGGGCCCTCAACGGCGCGGGCGCGGTGATGACGGCGCTCACGCTGTGCATCGTGGGCGTGTCCAAGTTCACGCACGGCGGCTGGGCCGCGTTCGTCATCGTGCCCGTGGGGCTGGTGCTGCTGTCGCGCGTCCATGCCGCGTACGCGCGCATGCGGCAGGTGACGGAGCTGAAGCGGCCCGTGCTCCTGACGCCCGCGTCGCCGCTCGTCGCGGTGGTGCCGGTGGACCGCTGGTCCCACGCGTCGGAGACGGCGCTGCGCTTCGCGCTGGAGCTGAGCGACGACGTGCGCGCGGTGCACATCTGCAGCGGCGACGTCGACGAGGCGGCGCTGGACTCGCAGTGGCAGCACTTCGTCCAGGGGCCGCTGCTGGAGGCCGGGCGGAGCCCGCCGCCGCTCGTGCACGTGGGGTCGCCGTACCGCGCGCTGGTGTGGCCGCTGATGGACTACCTGGACGCGCTGCTCGCGGACGTCCCGGGCGGCACCGTGGCCATCGTGATGCCGGAGCTGCTGGAGCGGCGCTGGTACCGCTCCATGCTCTACGGCCGCCGCTCGGAGCTGCTGCGCAGCGCGCTGCTGCTGAGCGGCGAGCGGCGCCTGGTGGTGGTCAGCGTGCCCTGGTACATGCGCACGGAGGCGCGCCCGGAGCCGCACTCGGCCTGGGGGGACCCCGCCCCCCCGGAGAACGGGTAGGGCGGGAGGGGCCCTCCTGTCACTCCTGCTCGTCCTGCTTCGTCAGGCCCCAGTCCTTCAGGCGCTTGAAGAGGGTGGAGCGCGCGAGGCCCAGCTCGCGCGCCACGCGCTCGCGGTTGTTGTTGAAGCGGCGCAGCGCGGTCTCGATGATCTGCCGCTCCAGCTTCTCCAGCATCTGCTCCAGCGTCATGCCCGGGGGCAGCTCCGGCACGGTGATGCCCGTCTCGCGGTTGACCTCCTGGTCGAAGGACAGGTCGCTCGCGTCGATGGACGGGCCCTTGCGCAGGAGCAGCGCGCGGTGCACCACGTTGCGCAGCTCGCGGATGTTGCCTGGCCAGGCGTGCTGCTGGAGCCGGTCCAGCGCGGCCGGCGTGAAGCGCACCGTCTGTCCGCGCGGGGCGAACGCGCGCACGAAGTGCTCCGCCAGCGTCACCACGTCTCCCCGGCGGTTGCGCAGGGGCGGCAGGTGCAGCGGCACGACGCACAGGCGGTAGTAGAGGTCCTCGCGGAAGCGGCCCTCGCGCGCCGCCGCCAGCAGGTCGCGGTTGGTGGCGGCCACCACGCGCACGTCCACGTGCTGGGGGCGGCTCGCGCCCACGCGCTTGATCTCGCCGCTCTCCAGCGCGCGCAGGAGCTTCGCCTGGAGGTCCAGGGGCAGCTCGCCAATCTCGTCCAGGAACAGCGTGCCGCCGTCCGCCTCCTCGAAGGCGCCCTTGCGCGCGCCCACGGAGCCGGTGAACGCGCCCTTCTCGTGGCCGAACAGCTCGCTCTCGATCAGCTCCTTGGAGATGGCGGCGCAGTTGACCGGGATGAGCGGCCGGTTCGCGCGCGGCGAGCACGCGTGCAGCGCGTTCGCCACCAGCTCCTTGCCCGTGCCGGACTCCCCCAGGATGGTGACGGCCGCGGTGGAGGGCGCCACGCGCTGGATCAGGTCCGTGAGCTGCCGCACCGACGGGTCGCTCCCGAGGATGCCGTGGAAGGCCGGCGCCTCCTTCTTCGCCGCGGGGACGACCTCCAGGAGCAGCTCCGCCTCGCCCACGCGCAGCGTGGTGGGCAGCGTCACCTCCGCCTCGAACAGGCGCACCGGCCCCAGCCAGGTGCCGTTGGTGGAGCGCAGGTCCAGGACGTGGAAGACGCCGTCGCGGCGGGTGACCTTCAGGTGCCGGCCGGAGATGAACCGGTCCTGGAGCACCAGGTCGTTGCCGGCGTCCTTGCCCACCGTGAAGCTGTCGCCGGTGAGCCGGTGCACGGCCTCGCTGCCGCCCTGCTTCACGCGCAGCTGCGCGGGCTGCCAGCGCTGCGCTTCGCGGCCCTGCACGGCGGTGGCGCTGCCGGCCTCCGTGGCGGCGTCCGCGTCGTCGCTGACGCCGTGCTGGCGGAACACCGCGCGCCACTGGCCCAGCTCGATGTCCGCGCCGTCCGGCAGGTCCGCGCGCTCCACCACCGCGCCCGCGACCTTCGTGCCCTTGCCGGAGAGGTCCTCCACGCGGCACTGCTGGCCATCCCACAGGAGGGCCACCTGCTGGCGGCTCACCTCCGGATCCGGGATGGCCACGTCGCTCGAGTCGCCCCGACCGAGCACCACCCGCGCCCGGTCCACCGCCACCCTCAGCACTTCCTCGCCTCGACGGAAGAACACCAGCTCCGGCATTACGAACTCTCTCCCCAAGCCCCCGGACACCGGGGCCGCGCGCAGCGCTTTACACGGCGCGTGCGCGGGCATCAACCGGGGTCCGTCAGGAGCGGGCCGGAAGCGCCCCCGCCCGCCGCTACCGCTTGGGGCCGAAGCGCGGGCTGCTCACCATGCCGGTGAGCCGGCCGCCGCGCCAGCCCGGGTTGTCCCGGTCCTGCGGCAGCATGTTCACCGCGAGCGCCAGGGGGCCCAGCCGCTGCTGGAAGGCCTGCTCGAACTTCAGCCGCACGTCGAGCGCCAGCTCGCTGTACTCCAGCCGGCGGCCCAGCTTCACCGTGCCGGTGCCGGAGCCCTCCAGGTCCTCGCTCTTGAGGTTCAGGTCCCGCACCGTGCCCAGGCCCTTGTCGAACTGGAGGTCGCCCTTCAGCTCGCCCAGCACCACGCGCGGCAGCTCCATGGGCATGGCGGGGCCGCCGCCCATGGGGATGGCCGCCTTGCCGCCCTTGATGGTCAGCCCCTGGGTGTCCAGCGCCACCGTGCCGGACGCCTGGGACCAGTCCACCGGCTGGCCGCGGATCATCGTCCCCGGCGCCGTGAGCGCCAGCCTCGCGTTGAGGGTGCCCTCCATGTCCACGCCCGTGTACGCCGGCAGGTTGCCGCCGCTGGCCTGTACGCCCTCCACGTCCACGTTCAGCGACGTGCCGCTCAGGCCGCCCACGTGCACGTCCACCGTGCCGCCCAGGCCCTTCAGCTTCACCACCACGCCGGGCGGGAAGAGGGACGGGCGCAGCGCCACGCTGTCGAAGATGAGCGCCTCGCCCAGCTCATCCGGCCCCAGGCCGCCGGACTCGCCGCGGGCCAGCGCCGCGACGGACTCCGCGCCCAGCGGCGTGGGCGGCCTGCTCACGCGCACGTTGGTGGCGGTGACGCCGGACAGGCCGGGGCGCAGGCCGCCAATGCGCACCGCCAGCCCGTGGGCCGCGGCCTCCGTCACCAGCCGCGCGCGGACGGCGTCGTACGGGAACGTGAACAGCAGGCAGAGGACGAACGCGACCACTGCGAACGCGGCATAGCCCACGACGAGCTTCCAGCGGGCGGTCTTGGAGTCAGTGGCCATGGGCTATTGCTTCATCCGGTAGGTGGCGACGGTCGTCCACGCCGTCAGGGTGTCCGTGGCGGGCCGGGGCTCCACGCGCAGGTACTTCACCTTCACGATGCCCGGGCCCGTCTCCACCGTGCGCAGGAAGTCCGTCAGCTTGCGCAGGTCCACGTCCGTGAAGGTCAGCTCCACGGAGCTTTCGATGATCTTGCCGTCCCCCACGCCCACGTCGCCCTTGGGCGTCATGTTGGGGACGGTGAGGCCCGCCGCCGTGGCCTTGTCCTCAATGTACGTGATGAGCCGCACGTTGCTCTGGGTGAGCTGCTGCTCCACGTTCTGCCGCTCCGCCTGCGCCTGGCCGTAGCTGGTCGCCAGGGCCTGCACCTCCTGGAGCTTCGCCAGCTTGTCCTGCGTGCGCCGGCGGTAGCCCTGCGCGCTGTTGGCGAAGCTGAAGAGGGTGACGAAGAGGACGAACACCAGCACCGCGGAGCCGGCCAGCGCCACCAGCTTGCGCTCGCGGTCGGAGAGCCGCTCGAACCACGTCAGGACGGGCGCGAAGAGTTCCTTGAGCTTTCCCATGTCAGGTCTCCCCCCCCTGCGTCTCGCCGGGGCACTGCACCTGCACGTCCAGGCGGAAGGTCACCTTCTGCCCGTCGCGAGTCTTCTCCACCTTGCCCTCCTTCACGTCCTTGAAGCAGCGGTGGCCCTTCAAGGCGGCGGAGAGCGTGTCGATCTGCTTGGAGCTGTCCGTCTCTCCCTGGAGCATGATGCGGTCCAGGTCCACCTGGATGCGGTCGAACCTCACCGGCACCTCCGGCGGCACGCGCTGGGTGACCTCCGCCAGCAGGTTCACCGCGGACATCGCGGGCAGCGCCGCGGCGGGGCTCTCCACGCCCTTGAGCATGTTCAGCGCGCGGTCGTAGTTCGTCTCGCAGGTGCCCAGGATGCGCTGGGTCGTCTTGCAGAGCACCGCGTCCACCTCCTGCTCACGCCGGGACAGCACCGTGTTGCGCACGACGCCGAAGGCGATGAGCAGCAGCAGCAGCGTCACCGCGAAGGACGCCAGCAGGCCCAGCCGGTCCTTCACGTAGTCGTAGCCGCCCTTGAAGGCGAACTCGCCCCGGCGCAGGTTGAAGCGCGGCGCCCGGACCCCGGCCGCGTTGCCGCGCATGGCCAGCGCGTACGCCTGCGCCGCGGTCGGCACCTCCCGCGCCCCAATCCGCTCCGCCGCGTCCACCGGCAGCGCCAGCACGCGCACCGGCAGGTTCAGGTCCTTGGACAGCTGCTCGGCCAGGCCCGGCATGCGGGCCGTGCCGCCGCACAGCACCACCGCGGAGACCTGCCGGCGGGTGCGCGCGGCGAAGGACTTGAAGGACGGGCGCAGCTCGCGCAGCACCGGCTGCAGCCCGCGCACGAAGGCGTTCGCGGCGCGCTCGGCGTCCGGCCCCTGCGCGGCGCCGGCCATGGCGCCGTGCGCCTCCTTCCACGCGTGGGCCTCCGGCAGCGTCGTCTGGAACTCCGTGGCCAGCGCGCGCGTCAGGTCGCGCCCGCCGCCGGCGAAGGTGCGCGCGAACTCCACGCCCTTGCCGGGCTGGCCAATGGCCACCGCCGTGCGCTCATGCCCGATGTCCACCACCGCCACCGGGCCGCCCTCGCCCAGGCCATCGAAGAGGCCGGGCAACTGGGTGAAGAGGTTCTGGTACGCGAGCGCCGGGTGGGTGATGACGCGCGGGTCCACCTGGAGGCCGCCCAGCACCGCCAGGAGCGACTGGAGCTCCTCCTTCTTCACCACGCCCACCAGCAGGTCCGCGGCCTTCTCCTTGCCGCCGGTGTCCTTCTGGCCGACCACCTGGTAGTCGTAGACGACCTCCGAGATGTCGAACGGCAGCTGGCTGCCCACCTCGAAGGGCAGCGTCGCCTCCACGCGCTTGCTGTCGGAGAAGGGCAGGCTCACCGCGTGCGTGGTGAGGGACGGGCCGGGCAGGGCGATGACGACCTGGTCCACGTGCCCCTGCGGCAGCTTCGCGAGCAGCTCCTCCACCGCGGCGCGCAGCGTGTCCGCGCGCTCGCCCTCCTGCGCGCGGCGCACCTCCTCGTAGGCCTGGGTGTTCTGGCTTTTCGCTCCGGAGTTGAGCACCACGCCCTTCACGGAGTGGCTTCCCAGGTCCAGGCCAAGAATGCGGGCCATGCTATTCCTCTCTGTAATACACGAGCTTGCCCAGCCCGTCGTCCAGGCGGATGACGGCGGTGAGCGTCTTCTGGACGCTGCCCGCCTCTCCCACGGACTTGATGGTGAACGTCTTGCTCTTGTCGCCCAGGTAGCGGTTCTGCTGGACGTTGCCCTTGATCAGCGGATTGACCGCGATGCCCGCCTGCTCCACCACGTTCAGGAAGTCCGCCACCGACATGCCGAAGAAGTTGAACATGCGCGCGGAGCGGATGCGGGTGATGAGCTCGTTGAGGAACACCGGGTCCGTCAGGCGCGGGTCCGGGTGGTTGGGGTCCGCGGCGGACATGATGGCCAGCCCCAGCATGATGGGGTCGTCGGTGTTGATGTTCGGCTTGGAGTTGATGTCCGGGTACACCGTGAGCCGGTCGCGGAAGGCCGCCATGAAGCGGTCGTTGACGCCATGCACGCGGTACAGCTCGTCCAGGCTGTCGAAGCGCGCGTTCTTGACGTCATAGCGCGGTTCGTAGCGGCTGTACGGGGAACCCTCGTCCGCGAAGCCCGCGACGAAGGGGTTCGTCGGGTCCTGGGGGTTGAGGGTGGACTGGGTGGTGTCGTCGTCCGCCCAGTCCTTCAGCGCGATGACGGTGTCCAGCGGCGTGGCGCGCACGTGGTTGGCGTCGTCCTGCTGCCAGAGGAACTCGAAGCGCTTGTCGGAGAACATGTCCACCATGCGCGCGGCGGTGGCCTGCGCCTCCGCGCCGCCCGTGTTGAGGCGCATGACGTTGAGCTTCTCCTCCTCGTCGCTGATGGTCGCGAGGAAGCAGCCCTCGAAGCCGCCGAAGGACCTGCGCTGCATCTGCGCCGCCATCTGCGTGGCCGCGCCCGCGTTCTCCCCGTCCTCGCCGTCCATCTGGAACTTGGGGTCCACCGCCACGGGCTCCGTCTCCACGGGGCGGCCGCTCGCGTCCTCGGCGCCGTCGCTCCTCACCAGCCCCTTGAGCATGTGGCAGTCCACCCGGGCCAGCTTCCAGAGCTGGAGGTTGAGCGACTGCGGCTGGAACGTGTTCGCGCCGGCCGCGCCGGTGCCGCCGCCGAGCCCGCCCATGAGCCCGCCCAGGATGCTCGCGGGGTTGGGGATGGGCGTCTGGTCTACCTGCTTCTGGAAGCGCAGGAGCAGCCGCCCCAGCGACAGGCCGGAGCGGGCCATGTAGTAGGCGCGCACCTCGTCGCGCTGGTTGGCGGCGAGCTGCAGGTCCACGCGGCTGTTGTAGGCGAACTCCGTGGCCACCACCGTGAGCAGCGTGATGGACACGAGCGCGATGATGAGCGCCACGCCGCGAGAGCGCCGGTGCCTGCGCTCCGCGGGCGAGCGCGGCGCCGCCTGCGAGCGGGCCGTCCGCGCCTTGCCGCGCCGGCGGGACGCCTGCTGGAAGTAGGGGAAGGCCATCAGTTGAACCTCGGCAGGGTCGTGTTGAGCACGATGCGCGCCTGCGTGGTGTAGCGCGCCTCCTTGCCCGACTCATCCAGGGCGATGACGGTGATGCGCACGCGCGTGGGGAGGATGTCCTTGCGCTCCGTGCGCCGCGTGTCCCATTCGTCGTCCCACTCCTTCTTGTCGGAGTCCCAGTAGGCGAACTCCACGCCCTTGACGCCCTCGAAGAGGACGTCCGTGGTGCCGCCCCGGTCCATGCGGTCCCCCACGTTGGGGTCCACCCGCCGCTTCAGGTCCTGCCGCTGGCGGGCGCCGCGCTCGCTGGAGTTCTCCACGAAGTACTCCACCACCGCCTGGTCGGACTCCTTCACGTCCGTGTAGAGGCGCTGGTGCGCGAACGTCGTGAAGGTCAGCTTGTCGCGCTCGCCGATGAAGTTGGTGGGCCGGTCGTTCTGGTCGCGGAAGCGGCGCAGGTCGTAGCGGTCGCTCACGAACGCGGAGCCGATCTCCCGCGCCATGCGGTTGAGCGACACGCGCACCATGCGGTAGCGCTCCGCCTCGCCCTCCACGACCTCCTTCGCGTTGATGCCCGTCTGGAAGGCCAGGGCGACGACGGTGCCCATGAGTGCGGTGATGCCCACCGCCACCATGACCTCCATCAGGGTGAAGCCTCGCATGCGTCGCTTCATCGGGTGCCCCCACGTCCCGGCAGGCCGGGCAGCCCGGGCAGGCCCCGTCCCCCGAAGATGCCGCCCGGCGCGCGCGGGTTGATGCCGGTGTTGCCGGTGCCGCCCTGCGTGCCGCCCGCGCCGTTGAGCTGGTTGAGCATGGCCGCCCGGTTGGTCAGCGGCTCACGCGTGTTCGGGTCCAGCATCTGCCCGTTGGGGCCGGGGATGGGGTTGTCCACCACCTGCCCCGTGCGCGGGTTCACCCACTGGTTCTCCGCGCCCGCGGTGCTGCCCGGGTTGGGCGTGAAGCCGCCGTTGCGGTCGCCGCCCGGCCCCAGCGACACGACGTGCGTCACCACGTCCACGCTCTCCACCTGGGTGCCCTCCTTCCAGTACACGGTGAGGTGCACCTCGCGGACGGACTTGGTGAGCTGGTCCACCATCTGCGTGAACATGGGCTGCGCCATGCTCATGGCGGACGCGCCCAGGGGGCTGGCCGTGGTGGTGCCGCCGGGGGGCGTGCCGCCCTTGCCGTCGCTGCCGCCGCTGCCGCCGAAGAGGCTGGCCAGGCCGCCCAGCGGGTCGCCGGAGTCGCCGCCGCCCATGGGCAGGTTGAAGATGGCGCCGATGAGCTGGTCCGGCGTCACGCCGTCCGTCTTGGGCGCGATGATGCGGGCGCGCCACTTGAACTGGGGCCAGCCCTCGTCGGAGAAGTCGCCGGACTGCTCGTCGTCGTCCTGCTCGAAGCCGTCGTCGTAGAGCTTCTGCTCCAGGTCCGTCATCTTCGAGCGGGCCAGGAGCGCGGCCACGGTCAGCCGCTTCGTATAGACGTGGTTCGCCACCGCGCCGGAGTTGAGGTCGAAGATGGCCATCAGCGCGACGCTGAGAATGGCCAGCGCCACCATCGTCTCCAGCAGGGTGAACCCCCCGCGCCCGCGCGTTGGGGTCTTCATGAGCGGGGCACCTCCAGGGCCTCGGATGCGATGAACACCTTGCCCGTCAGGGGTGACACGTCCAGCGTCCAGGCGTTGTCACCCTGGCGCAGGAAGACCATGGCCTTCTCCGTGTAGCCCTGCGGGAAGAAGTAGAGATAGGCCACGCCGCTCTCCACCGGCTCGCGCTGCTGCCGCGTCCACACCGACACCGCCACGCCCGCCGGCAGCTCCTTGGGGGAGATCTCCTCCGCGGTGTACGCGGAGAAGGTGGACTGGGACTCGATGCGGTTCTTCTCCTCGTCCATCAGCTCCTGGGCGGAAGGCTGCGAGCCCTCCGCGCGCGTGTAGTTCTTGCGCGTGTCGCCGCCGTTGTTGCCGTCGCGCCGGGCGCGCTCGCGGTCGCGCGCTTCGTCGCGGAGCGCCGCGTCCCGGTCGCGCGAGGTGGTGACGCCGCCCGCGGCGCACTCCGCGTGGTAGCGCGTGGCCTCCTCGCGCTTCGGGTCGGGGATCTCGAACACCAGCCGGCACGTCCGGCCGCTGAGCGCCGCCGAGTCGTAGAGCGAGCGGATGACCCCCGCCAGCTCCGTGGCGCTGCCCTTCGCCTTCGCGCCGGTGATGGCGCCGATGCCAATGGTCACCGCCGCGAACATCACGGCCGCGATGGCCAGCGCGATGGAGATCTCGATCAGCGTGAGGCCGCGCTGGGCGCGGCGACGGCGGGCGGGAGTCATGAGCATGACGGGCCTCATGGCTGCACCTCCTGTGCCACGACGCCGCCGCTGAAGAGGTCCGCGGCCTCGCCGGTGCCGCCGGGCTTGCCGTCGGAGCCGAGCGACAGCACGGCGCCCGTCTTGCCCACCATGCGGTAGATGTAGGGGTGGCCCCACGGGTCGAGCGGCGTGGCGTCAAGCACCCTCGAGTCGATGAGCGGCGTGAAGCCCTGCTCCTGCGAGGGGAAGAAGCCCATCAGCCGGTGGTAGGCCTTGAAGAGGCCCTCCAGGCGGCGGATCTGCTCGCGCGCCTGGCGCTGGGGGGGCGTCAGGGAGCGGTCCTCGGTCACCCACACCAGCGTGAACGCGAGCAGGGTGGCGAGGCCGAAGACGCCCAGCAGCAGCAGCCGGCCCAGGCGCCGCGAGCGGGCGCGGGCCGGGGCGCCGGGAGCGCCTCGCGCCTCGCGCGCGGACGTCGGTGAGGAAGTTTGCTCGGGAGTCATCACGGGCATTCCTACGACAACACGCGGGAGGCGCGGCTTTGCTTCCGCAGAACGGCCGTTACTGCTTGGCGTTCTGGTCCTTGGAGGAGATGTCGGCGTCGGAGCCCTCGCCGCCCGGGTTGCCGTCCGCGCCGTAGCTGGTGATGACCGGCTTGCCGCCCTCGTTCATGTAGACGTACTCGCGGCCCCAGGGGTCCACGGGCATGCGCTCCAGGTTGTTGGTGTCCACCAGCGCCTTGAGGCCCGTGGCGGTGTCCGGGTAGGAGCCCTTCTTCGTGTAGTAGAGCTTCATCGCGCTCTGGATGTTGCGGATGTCCAGGCGGGCCGTGTCCTGCTTGGCCTCTTCCAGCTTCGGGATGACGGCCACGCCCACCGCCGCCGCGATGAGCCCGAGGATGGTGATGACCACCATGATCTCGATGAGGGTCATGCCGCGGTGCTTGCGGCGCTGCTGCTTCTTCGCGTTCGTCGTCGTCATGTCTTCCTCACCTTCGGGTGACTTTCTGGCAAGCCACCGCGCAATGGGTGTGTCGGGATGTCAGGGGCGTTGGGTCAGGGCGTGCCCGCGCTGGAGGCGGCGGGTGGGTCCCGGTGGGCGTAGAGGGTGGCCCCCACCGTCGCCAGCGTGGCGGCCAGGGCCAGGAGGCCCATCAGCGTCGCGCGCTGGATCCATCGGTCGAGCGTGTCGTTCATCGCGAGGCTCCCTCCACCTAATGGATGGCCGTGTTCACCTGCAGAATCGGCATCAGGATGGAGAGCGCGACGAATGCAATCATCACGCCCATCACCACGATGAGCATGGGCTCCAGGAGGCTGGTGAGCGCGCCGATGCGCACGTTCACCTGCGTCTCATAGGAGTCCGCCACCGACAGCAGCATGTCCTCCAGCTGCCCTGATTTCTCACCGATGGCGACCATGTGGTACACGAGCGGCGGGAACTGGCCGGAGCGCTTCAGCGGGTTGGCGATGCTCTCGCCCTCGCGGATGGACTCGCGGGCGTTCTCCACCGCGTCCGCGAGCACCGAATTCGTCATCACCGCCTTGACGATGTCCAGCGCGGCCAGCATGGGCACGCCGCTCTTGAGCAGGGTGGCCAGCGTGCGCGCGAAGCGGGAGATGGCCAGCAGGCGCACGAGGCTGCCGAAGATGGGGGCCTTGAGCGTGAAGCGGTCCCACTTGGGCTTGCCCTTGGGGCTCCTGGTCCAGCGCATGAAGAGCACCACGCCCGCGATGAAGGCCGGCACCACCAGGAACCACCACGCCTGCATGAAGTTGGACGCGGCGATGAGGATGCGCGTGTTGAGGGGCAGGGTGGCCTTCATCGTCTCGAAGATCTTCGTCACCTTCGGGACGACGAACACCATCAGGAGCACCAGGATGCCGCCGCCCACCGCCAGCATGATGACCGGGTAGATCATCGTGCCGATGATCTTCTGCTGCAGCTTGGCCTGGTTCTCCGTGAAGTCCGCCAGGCGCAGGAGCACCGTGTCCAGCGCGCCGGAGGCCTCGCCCGCGCGCACCATGTTCACGTAGATGCTGGGGAAGATCTTCGGGTGCTGGGAGAAGGCGTCCGCCAGGGACGAGCCCTCGTTCACGCGCTGCTTGATGTCGGACAGGGCGCGCTTGAGGCGCTCCTTCTCCGCCTGGTCCACCAGCGCGTTGAGCGAGTCCACGATGGTGACGCCCGCGCCCAGGAGCGTGGCCAACTGCCGGGTGAGGATGGCGACGTCCTCGGTGGACACGCGGCCGCGGCCCAGCTTGCGCAGGTCCACGTCGCGCGCCAGCAGGTTCGCGTTGGCGCCCTTGGCGACGCCCGCGCGGCTGCCCTCCGCCTGGCCCAGCACGTCCGTGAGGAAGATGCCGTCCGCGCGCAGCTTGGAGCGCAGCGTCTTGGGCGAGTCCGCCTCCAGCAGACCCTTCTTCTGCCTGCCCTGGGAGTCAAGGCCTCTGTATTCGAAGACGGGCATGGCGGACCTAGATGTCCTCCTGCGTGATGCTCAGCACTTCGGCGATGGTCGTCTCGCCCAGGGCGATCTTCCGCACGCCGTCGTCGAGCAGCGTCGTCATGCCCTTGGACAGGGCGGACTTCTTGATGGTGGACGCGTCCACGTTCTTGAGCACCAGCTGGCGCACGTCGTCGTCCACGAAGAGGAACTCGTAGATGCCGGAGCGGCCGCGGTACCCGTTGCGGTTGCAGGACGGGCAGCCCACCGCGCGGTAGATGCGGTCCGTGCCGAACTTCGCCCGGAAGCTGTCGAGCGTGTAGCCCAGCTCCTTCAGCTCCGCGTCCGTGGGCGTGTAGGCCTGCCGGCAGTCCGGGCACACCCGGCGCACGAGGCGCTGGGCGAGGATGCCGGTGAGCGACGACGCCACGAGGAAGGGCTGCACGCCCATGTCCACGAGTCGCGTCACGGCGCCCGCCGCGTCGTTGGTGTGCACCGTGGAGAGCACCAGGTGGCCCGTGAGGGACGCCTGGATGGCGATCTCCGCCGTCTCCTTGTCGCGGATCTCACCGACCATGATGACGTCGGGGTCCTGGCGGAGGAAGGAGCGCAGGCCCTGCGCGAACGTGAGGCCGATCTTCGGGGCGATGGCCATCTGGCCAATGCCCTTGAGCTGGTACTCGACCGGGTCCTCGACGGTGAGGATGTTGAGGTCCGGGGTGTTGATCTTCGAGAGCGCGCCGTAGAGCGTGGTCGTCTTGCCGGAGCCCGTGGGGCCCGTCACCAGGACGATGCCGTGCGAGCGCTTGATGACGGACTCCATGTTGCCCAGCACCTGCGGGCTCATGCCGATCTCGCCCAGGTCCAGGAGCGTCGCCGTCTTGTCCAGCAGACGCATGACGATGCGCTCGCCGAAGGACGTGGGCGTGGTGGACAGGCGGATGTCGATGTCGCGGCCCGCGAGCTTGATGCGGATGCGGCCGTCCTGCGGCAGGCGCTTCTCCGCGATGTTGAGCTGCCCCATCACCTTCACGCGCGCGATGATGGAGTTCTGGTAGCGCTTGGGCGGCTTGATGACCTCCTGGAGCACGCCGTCGATGCGGAAGCGCACCAGGAGCTCGCGCTCCATGGGCTCGATGTGGATGTCGCTCGCGCGCTCCTTGGCGGCGCGGAAGAGCACGGAGTTCACCAGCCGGATGACGGGCGCTTCGTCGTCCGCGTCCAGGAGGTCCTTGGGCTCCTCCAGCTCATGGGCCAGCGAGTCCAGGTCCTCCGTGGTCTCCATCTCGTCCACGAGCGCCTCGGCCTCGTTGACCGAGCGGTCGTACACGCTGTTGATGGCGTCCACGATGGTGGAGGCCAGCGCGATGCGGGGCTGGATGCCCTGGCCCAGCAGCAGGCGCGCGTGGTCCAGCGCGGTGGTGTCCAGCGGATCCGCCACCGCGAGCACCACCTCGTCGCCCTCCACGGAGAGCGGCAACAGCTGCGTCTGGCGGGCGAAGTTGATGGGGATGCGCTTGACCAGCTCCGCGTCCACCTCCTCCGCGAAGATGCGCTGGAGGTAGGGCAGGTCCAGCTGGTGGCCCAGGGCCCGGGCCACGTCCTCCTCGCCCACCGCCTTCATGCCCACCAGGAGCTCCCCCAGCCGCCCGCCCTTCTCCTGCTGGGCGGCGAGCGCCTCCTGGATCTTCTCCGGGGTGAGGCTGGGGACGAGCGCGCGGAGGATCTCCCCCAGCGGCCGGCCGCAGAGGTACGCCAGCCCGTGGCCGACGACCTGGGTGGCGTCGTTGCGGCCGCCGGACACGTCGGGCGTCGCGGCGGAGCCTTGAGAGGTGGGGGTGTCGGCGGTCAGGTCCATGGGTCTCTTACTCTCCGTCGCCCGGCTGGATGCGCAGCCGCTCGGCGTCCGCGTCCGGCGTGGGCGCGATCACCTCGGGCTGTGGCGCGGGGGCTGATCTCTCCGAACCCTCCGGAGGCGCCTCGAAATTTCGCGGCGCCTGCTCGCCCTCGGGAGCGGGGGGGGCCTCCTCCGGCGGAGGCGGCGCCTCCCCGCCCGGCCGCGCGGGGGACGGGGAGGGAGCGGGCGTCCCCTCGGGCGCCTGCGCGCCGCTAGGGCGGATGACGCGCTCGTTGGGCGTGCCGTTGCCGCCGTTCTCCACGCGCTGCTCCTCCTTGAGGACGGACTGGTTCATGCGCGACAGGGGGCCGGGCTTGCGGCTGAAGTCCACCGCGACGTCGTAGCCGGGGACCTGGCCGTAGAACTGCTCCACGAACTGCTGCCGCTCCTTCATCTTGCGCTCGAAGATGCGGCGGAAGTCCTCCTGGCCGCGGATGATGTACGGCGTGAGGAAGAGCAGCAGGTTCGTCTTCGTCTTGCGGCGCGTGGTGTCGCGGAACAGGTGGCCCAGGAGCGGGATGTCACCCAACACCGGCACCTTGGAGACGGACTCCAGCGTGCGGTCCTGCATGATGCCGCCAATCACCACCGTCTCCATGTCCTTGGCGATGACCGTCGTCTTCGCGCTGCGCTTGGAGGTGGTGGGGCCCAGCACGGGGTCCGTGGACGCGATCTCCTCCGTCTGCTCGGTGATGACCAGGCGGATGTAGTCGCTCTCGTTGATCTGCGGCTTGACGGTGAGCTTCAGCTCCACGTTCTGGCGGGTGATGGGCGCGTACAGCGACCCCAGGCCGCCCAGCGAGCCCAGCAGCGAGGCCTGCACGCCGTTGACGCCGGCGTTGGCGCCGGTGAGCGAGCTGCCCAGCGAGGACGGGGTGAAGCCGGACTGGAAGGGCACGTTCTGGCCCACGGTGATCTCGGCCTCCTCGTTGTCGCTGGTGAGCAGGTGCGGCGTGGACAGCACGTTCACGTCGGACGACTGCTGCATGGCGTTGAGCACCACGCCGAAGGCCGGGATGTCGATGCCCAGGGCCTTGAGCTCCGGCAGGACGGGGCCCTGGATGCCGGCGAGGAAGCCGCCCATGCTGGCCAGGTTCGCCAGCGAGAAGGACGGCGGGATGGAGCCGCCGGAGTAGTTGGTGCCCAGGATGCCGGGGATGGCGCCGTCATCCGTCTTCAGGCTGAAGCCCTGGTGGAAGTTGATGCCGAACTCGCTGTTGCGGTCCAGGTTCACCTCCATGATCACCGCCTCCACGAACACCTGGCGGCGCGGCTGGTCCAGCTGCTGGATGATCTGGACGATGTTCTTGTAGTCCGCCTGGCTGGCGACGATGACCAGCGAGTTGGTGCCCTTGTCCGCGCTGATCTTCACCTCGCCGCTGAACAGCTCCGCGGCCTGGGTGGGCCCGCGCGGGATGCCCTGCTGCTGGTTGGGGATGGGCGCGCGCTGGGGGCGGTTGGCGGTGCCCTGCGCGAGCGACTGGAGGGTGCTGGCCAGCTCCTCCGAGTTGGCGTTCTCCAGCGGGTAGACGTTGATCTTGTTGCCGCTGCCGGACGGGATGTCGATCTCCCGCACCAGGTCCTGGATGCGGCCGAAGGCGGCGGGGCTGGCCACGACGATGAGCTTGTTGGTGCGCTCGTCCGGGATGATCTGCGACAGGGTGGCCACGCCGCCGCCCTCCGTGCTGGCCACGCCCTCCGCGCTGGGAGGCGGCGCGCCGGGGGGGGCGGCTTGCGGCGTGAAGTTGCCGGGGCGCTGGCCCGGGCGGGCGCCCGCGCCGGCCTTGGCCTCGAAGAGCTTCTGGATGGTGTTGGCCACGTCCTGCGCGGTGGCGTACTGCACCTGGATGATGCGCATCTCGTCGCTGGAGGCGCGGGTGTCCAGCTGGTTGATGAGGCGCTCCAGGCGGTGGATGTTGGAGCCCACGTCGTTGACGATGATGGTGTCCGGCGGGTACGGGATGGTGTCGCCGTCCTTGGACACGAGCTGCTGGAGGACGCCGCGCAGCGGCTCCACCTCCACGTACTTGATCTTGAACAGCTTGGTGACCATCTGCTCGTTCGTCGTGTACGGGGTGTCCTCGTCCACGATGGTCGGGATGGGGTTCTGCTTCGCCGAGCGCTTGTCGACGATCTTCAGGAAGCGGCCGTACGGGTAGACGGCGAGCCCGTTGGCGTCGAGCGCGGCGAGGAAGGCGGAGTAGAACGACTCCGCGTCCACCTCCACGCGGCCGTTCTCCGGGCCGATGATGGAGATCTTCCCGCGCACGTTCTCCGGGAGGATGAAGGTGCGGCAGGTGGCGTCCGACACGGTCTGGACGAGCTTCTCGATGTCCACCTTGTCGAAGTAGATGCCGTAGCGCGCGTTGCGCCGGGCCTGCTCGCAGGTGGGCGTCTGGCGGGGGCCCTGGTTCTCGGCGGGCGCCGCGGGGCCGCCCTGCGGGGTGATGGTCCGGTCACCCGGGGCCGCCGGAGCGGGGGCCGGGGTACCGGGCTGCGTGGGACGGCGCTGGGCCCACGCGGGGCCAGCGAGCGCGAGGCACAGACAGAGCAGCCAGGACGGGAGCGTCGTCTTCATGGAGGAGCGGGCGCTGACGGGGGTGTTTAACGGACGTTGTAGGATTTGCGGATCGGCGCGCCGTTGCGCTCGATCTCGATCTCGATGCGGGAGGAGTCCTTCAGCTTCGAGTAGATCTCCAGCGCCTTCTCGGGGCTGTTCATGTCGAAGCCGTTGATGCGGCGGATGACGTCACCGTTCTGGACGCCGATCTTCGAATAGATGCTGTCCGGGCGGATGGAGAAGAGCTTGAAGCCCACCGCCTGGCCGTCCTTGAAGGCGGGCACGATGCGCGCCTGCATCGCCACGTCGTTGAGGTTGCTCAACGTCTTGTCGATCTCCGCCTTGGGGACCTCGTACTCGTTCTCACCCGTGGACTTGATGCCGCTGCCCAGGTTGTTGGTCGGGGTGGCGGCGGGCGCGGCCACGGGCGGGGTGTAGGCGGCGACGGCGCCGTCACCGGGCTGCCCGTCGATGAACTCGCGGCGGCCGCCGTTGTTGATGATCACCCGCTCGCGCTCGATCTCCATGATGGTGGCGCCCATCAGGTTGTTGCCGACCATGTACGTCTGCGACCGCTGCGTGTTCATGTCCATGATGGACGCGAAGGACCAGTCCGGGTTGGCCGCGACGAGCGTGCCCAGGAGCTTCACGCGCAGGCCGCTCTTGGCCGGCGGGGCGTTGGCGTCGAAGTCGGGGGGCGCCGTGGGCTCCTTCACCGCGACCTCCACCTCCGGCAGCTTCACGCCGGTGAGCCGCGACAGGCGCTCCGGGTCGAGGGTGGCCAGGCCGCTGTCCGCGGCGTGGGTGCGCTGCGCGACCCGGGCGGGCGCCTCGGACGCGGGGGCGGGGGAGATGGAGGATTCGACGAACAGGTTCACCGTGCGCGCCGCCAGCAGGGCGACGAGCAGGATGAACAACAGGTTCACGCTCCAGAAGTACTTGCGAAAGAAGAGTTCCATCACGCTTCCGGGAGAAAGCCAGCCCCACGTGGCTCCCTGAGCAAGGCAGGTGCCATCGCTGGGCGGGCGTCAAACCCAGGGCTTACGGCCAAGTCCGCGAAATTATTTCGGAATAGGACGAAGCCCCGGCCCGGGGAAGGGCGGGGGCCGGGGCCTGGGACAAATTGTCAAAAGCAGGCGGGGGCCGGTGTGACGGCCTGTCATTCCGCGCCGGAGGGGGAGGGGGGGGCCGGCGGGGTCTCCGGGCCGCCCTGCTCGCGCTCGAGCTTGCGGTAGATGGTGCGAGCGGCGATGCCCAGCAGGCGGGCGGCGAGCGTCTTGTCCCCGCGGGTGTGGCGCAGGGTCTCGTGGATGACGCGCCGCTCGATCTCCTCCATGGGCGTCCCGATGGGGATGACCAGCTGGCCGGCGGAGCCCAGGGGCCCCTTGCGCACGGACTCCGGCAGGTCGCTGGCCTCCAGCACGTCCGTGCGGGCCAGCACCACGGCGCGCTCCACGGCGTGCTCCAGCTCCCGCACGTTGCCGGGCCACGCGTAGTTCTCCAGCACGCTCAGCGCGTCCGGGGAGAAGCCGCGCAGCACCTTGCCGTTCTTCGCGGAGAAGCGGCGCAGGAAGGCCTCCGCCAGCAGCGGGATGTCCTCGCGGCGCGACGCGAGCGCGGGCACGCGGAGCTCCACGACGTGCAGGCGGTAGTAGAGGTCCTCGCGGAAGCGGCCCTCGGCGACCTCCTTCTGCAGGTCCTTGTTGGTGGCGGCGACGAGCCGCACGTCCACCTTCACCGTCTGCGTGCCGCCCAGCCGCTCCAGCTCGCCCTCCTGGAGCACGCGCAGCAGCTTCACCTGCGCGGAGAGGGGCATCTCGCCCACCTCGTCCAGGAAGAGGGTGCCGCCGTTGGCGCGCTCGAAGCGGCCCTCGCGCCGGGTGACGGCGCCGGTGTACGCGCCGCGCTCCACGCCGAAGAGCTCCGCCTCCAGGATGCTCTCCGGGATGGCGCCGCAGTTGACCGCGACGAAGGGCTGCCGCGCCCGGGCGGAGTGCTCGTGCAGCGCGCGGGCGGCCAGCTCCTTTCCGGTGCCGGACTCACCCAGCAGCAGCACCGTGGCGGTGGAGGGCGCCGCCTGGCGGATGGTGTCCAGCATGGCGCGGAAGGCGGGGGACTGGCCCACCATGGCGCGCCCGCCGGCGGGGTTGATCTCCGCGAGCTTCGCCTTGAGGGTGGTGTTCTCCTGGACGAGCGCCTGCTTCTCCAGCGCCTTCTGCACGGCCTTCACCAGGGCGTGGCGCTTGAGGGGCTTGGTGATGAAGTCGTAGGCGCCGTCCTTCATGGCGGCGACGGCCGTCTCCACCGTGCCGTAGGCGGTCATCAGCACCACCTCCACGTCCGGGCGGATGGCGCGGCTGGCCTTGAGCAGCTCCTGGCCGTCCATGCCGGGCATCATCAGGTCGGTGACCATGACGCTGACCTCGGGGCGCCGGAGCAGCTCCAGCGCCTCCGTGCCCTGCGCGGCGGACAAGGTGGCGAAGCCTTCCCGCTGGAAGATGCGGGCGACGGAATCGAGGTTGGCGCGGTCGTCGTCGACGACCAGGACCGTGGGAGATGTCATGGGAGTGCGGGGCCTCTCAACAAGGTCCTGCAATCCTCATTCCCTTCAGCCCAGCTCCTCGTCCGGCTCCAGGGGGCCGCCGCCCATGCGGCCAATGTCCTCGCGGCGCACCTTGTCCACGTTGAAGCGCCGGGCGCTGGCGAGCATGCGGCTGACGGTGGCGTCGAAGGTGGGAGGGGGGCCGTCCTTGCGGAAGCGCAGGAAGTTGAGCCGGGCGACGACGAAGTTCTTGAGGTAGGGGCTCTGGAGCCCGCGCTCCTTGAGGGCGTTGACGACGGCGACCACCGCGTCGTCCAGCTCCAGCAGCTGGTCCGCCTGGGCGTCGCGCACGGCCAGGGCCTGCGGCAGCGGCGCGTCCTGGAAGCCGTCCACCACCTTGACGAAGGGGTGGTAGGCGCCCGCGGAGAAGCGGGGGCGCTTCTCGTAGGCGGCGCCCAGGGTGAGGAAGGAGGGCTCCTCGAAGAGGTGGGCGAAGGCGGACTCCTTGCCCGGGCGGTTCGCGCCCACCAGGCCCCGCGCCATGCGGATGACCTCCAGCGAGCGCTCCTTCAGGTTGTGGGCCTTCTCCGTGTTGAGGGCGAGGATCTGATAGGCCACGTCCTCGTCTGGCAGGAGCAGCGCGACGATGGACCTCGCGCCCAGCATGCGGCTGGCGTTGAGCCGGTGGTTGCCGTTGGGCGTCCAGTAGCGGCCCTCCACGCGCACGGCGATGACGGGGTCGAGGAAGCGGTCCAGCCGCTCCATGGCGGTGGCGAGCCGCTTGACGTGCGGCTCGGACAGGTCGCGCTGGTAGGGCGTGGGCTCCACCTTGTCGATGGGGAGCGCGGCGAAGACGATGGGGTGTCCGCCCAGCGGGTCGCGGTAGACGGACAGCACCTCGCCGCCGTCCTCGCGCACCGCCTGGAGGAGGGCGTCGGGGAAGGCGGCGGCCTCGCTCGCCACCTCCGCCGCGCTCAGGCCCCGCGACCTCGGTTCGGCCTTCTTGCGGCGCGGCTTGCGCGGCGCGGCCGACTTCGCGGGGGCGGACTTGCGGGCGGACTTCGCGGCCATGCGGGGCGGACCTCCTGCCGTGGGAAAGAGGTCCGCGAGCGTAGGCCACCGCGGGGGGCCGGCTACGCGCCAGAGACGGTGAGCTGTCGGAAGCGGACAGTGGGCGCGCCCACGCTGCCGCCCCGGAACTGGAGGTCGCTGCCCACGGCGTCCACGTCCTTCAACATCTGGAGGAGGTTCCCCGCGACCGTCACCTCCTGCACCGGGTGCGTCAGCTCACCGTCCTGGATCCAAAGGCCGTTGGCCCCGCAGGACATGTCCCCGGAGACCGGATCCGCGCCATGGCCCAGGAGGGCGGTGACGTAGAGCCCCTGGGGCACCTCCCGGATGAGCTCCTCCGGCGTCTTCGGGCCCTTCTCCAGGTAGAGGTTGGTGGCGCCGATGCCCGGCAGCGCGTTGTAGGCGCGCGACGCGTTGCCCGTGGTGCGCGCCTTCGCCTTGCGCGCGGTGAAGGCGTCGTAGAGGAAGCCGGACAGCACGCCCTGATCCAGGATGGGCGTGCGGCGCGTGGGGACGCCCTCGCCGTCGAAGGGCGCGGTGGCCAGGCCCCGGGGCAGCAGGCCGTCATCCACCAGCGTGACGTGCTCGCCCGCGAGCCGCTTGCCCAGGTGGGGCGCGAGCACGCTGGACTGCTGGTAGACGGCGTTGCCGTTGGCGGCCTGGGCCAGGTTGCCCACGAAGCTCGCGGCCACCAGCGGGTCGAACACCACCGGCACCTGCTGTGTCTTCACCGGCTTCGCCCCCAGCATGCGCACGGCGCGCTTCGCCGCCTCGCGGCCGATGGACTCCGGGGACTCCAGGTCGTCCAGGAAGCGCTTGTAGTCCAGCCAGTAGCCCGTCTGGAGCTGCCCGTCCTGCGCCGCCACCGGCACCGCGACCAGGTACACGTACGTGCCGGAGTAGCCGCCGGTCGCGCCCTCGCTGGAGGCCAGGTACACCTCCGCCACGAAGTCGCCCGCGGCCACGGAGTCGAACGTGGCCACGCGCGGGTCCTGCGCCCGGCCCGCGCGCTCCGCCTCCAGCGCGGCCTGGATCTTCCAGTCCCCGGCCAGGTTCGCGACCTTCGGGTCGAAGAGGGCGCCGGTGTCCCCGCGCCTGCCCAGGTCCTTCGGGCCGGGCAGGCCGTTCAGCTTGTTGGGCGCGGCGGCCTCCGCCAGCTGCACGGCCAGGTCCACCACGCGGTCCAGGCCGGCGGGGGTGAAGTCGGACGTGTAGGCGAAGCCCAGCCGGTCCTTCACGACGACCCGGACGCCCACGCCCTTGCTGGTGGCCTCCGTGAGGTCCTCGATCTGCCCTTCGCGGACGCGCACGCTGCTCTGGCGGCCCACCTCCAGGAAGGCCTCCGCCTGCTTCGCGCCCTTCCTCACGGCGCGCTGGACGATCTTCTTCGCGAGCTGTTCGTAGTTCACGGGTGCCCTCCGCCGACCTTCGTCCCGCCCACGGTCACGTTGTCGATGCGCACGGTGGGCAGGCCCACGCCCACGGGCATCATCTGCCCGTCCTTCACGCAGACGCCCATGCCGGGGTCCGGCCTCGGGTCGCACCCCACGCGGCGGATGTTCTTCAGCGCCTCCGGCCCCACGCCGATGAGGATGGCGTTCTTCACCGGGCGGCCCAGCCTCCCGTCCTCGATCTGGTAGGCCTCGCTGACCTCGAAGACGAAGTTGCCGTTGCTGATGTCCACCTGGCCCCCGCCGAAGGTGGCGCAGTACAGCCCGCGCTTCACCTCCTTGAGGATGTCCTCCGGCGCGTGGTCCCCGGGCGCCAGGAAGGTGTTCGTCATGCGCGGCAAAGGCAGGCTCTTGAACGACTCGCGCCGGCCCGAGCCCGTGGAGCGCTGGTTCATCAGCTTCGCGTTGAGCTGATCATAGAGGTAGCCCTTGAGGACGCCGTTCTCGATGAGGACCTTGCGCTCGCCGGGCACGCCCTCGTCGTCGATGTTGATGGAGCCTCGCGCGCTGGACACCGTGCCGTCGTCGATGACCGTCACCAGCTCCGACGCCACCTGCTCCCCCAGCTTGCCCGCGAACAGCGACGTGCCCTTGCGGATGAAGTCCGCCTCCAGGCCGTGGCCCACCGCCTCGTGCAGGAGGATGCCGCTCCAGCCCGGCGCCAGCACCACCGTCTGCGGGCCGGCCACGCAGTCCACCGCGCCCAGCGTGGCGATGGCCTGCCGCG
The DNA here is from genome assembly GCF_041903675.1 of Corallococcus sp. RDP092CA. NCBI lineage: Bacteria > Pseudomonadati > Myxococcota > Myxococcia > Myxococcales > Myxococcaceae > Corallococcus > Corallococcus sp. RDP092CA. The sequence continues at coordinate 62,500 of NZ_JAYESI010000014.1, forward strand.
CGGCCTCCTCGGCCACGGACTCCGGCGTCACGCCGTCCCAGTAGGTGAAGGGCACCCGGCCGCCGCTGCCGTACATGCCGGTGCGCCGCTCGCCGCTCCTGCCCAGCGCCACCACGTGCACGCTCATGCGGGACTGGTCCTGCGTGTCCTCGCTGAAGCGGCCGGTGGTGTTGGCCACGGCGATGCGCCGCGTCTGATCCACATAGGACGCGTTCACCTGCTGGATGCGCGAATCGAAGCCCCGGGCGGCCCTGTCCGCGCGGGTGAGGAGCGCCGTCTTGCGCGCCACCGCCACGTCCTCCAGCGGCTGGCCGACCCGGTAGTGGCTGGGCACCGGCACGCGCTTGACGGGGTAGGCGCGCTCGGAGCCGCCGCCCTGGGCGATCATCGCCGCGGTGCGCGCGGCGCGCACGAGCGCGGCCTCGTCCCAGTCGTCGGAGTAGGCGTAGCCCACCTTGGCCCCGGCGATGACGCGCACGCCCACGCCCTGCACCAGGCCCACCTGCGCGCTGCGGATGCGCTGCTCCTCCAGCACCACGGCGGTGGTGGACGTGCGCTCCACGTACACCTCCGCGAAGTCCCCGCCCCGGGCCATGGCTTCCGCCAGCAGACGCTCCAACAGACCGGGGGGCAGGAGCGGGGGGGCGGCCGCCTGCCGCGCGGCCGGGGGGGCGAGCTGGGCGGGGCGGGCGCGCCGGGAGGGCGCGGGGGCTGCTCGGGGCATGGGGTGGCTCGGGACGCTGGAGAAAGTGGAAATAGAGGAAACCTACATCGGAGACGGGACGCCGTGCGGGCCAACGAACCGGAACGAGCCCGTCTTCCCCGAAAGGAACGCCGGAGCGCATTCCCACCGTGCGGTGGGCGCTCTAAGATGCTGGCCGCTTCAACCCGGACCCACCCATGCCTCCTCGCCGTCCCCCACCGTCCTCGCGTTCAGGCACCGGCCGTTCGGCCGGGGGCGCGACGGCGGACCGCCGACCCCCTGCCTCCGCTGGAGGCGGCTCGCGCCGCGTCTCCGCCGTGCCGGACGAAGACTGGTCCGCGCCCCTGTCGGGCGACGACAGCCAGGACGGAGGAAATCCGGAGCTGTACGGCGACGCGGAGCCCGTGCGTTCGCGCACGGGCGAGACGCGCGTGGCCTCCATCGAGGACGTGCGTCCGCGGGAGGAGGAGCCCGCCGAGGACGAGGACAACTCGGAGACGACGCGCGCCGGCCCCCCGGTGCTGATGCTGGTGCTGGACGGCCCGGACAAGGGGCGCAAGAAGCGCTTCAAGGGCGTGCGCATGGTGGTGGGGCGCAGCAAGGACTGCGACTTCGCCCTGGGGGACCAGACCGTGTCCCGCCGCCACCTGGAGCTCGTCTACGGCGAGAACGGCGTGGTGATGCGCGACCTGGGCGGCATCTCCGGCACCCAGGTGAACGACCAGAAGGTCGACGAGTGCATCCTGAAGCACGGGGATGAGATCTCCGTGGGCAAGACGCGCCTGCGCTTCGTGGACGAAGGCGAGCTCATCAAGGAGATGCGCGCCAAGGCCGAGGCGGGCGAGGTCGAGGAGAAGAAGGAGGAAAAGAAGGAGGAGAAGAAGGACCCGCGCCTGGATGAGAAGACCAACGCGAACTACAAGCTCGCGGACCTGATGCGCGACGAGAAGGCGCGCAAGACGGGCGTGCCCCGTCCGCGCCCGGTGCGCTCGACCGCGCGCGAGGGCTTCAAGCCCACCTTCAAGATGAAGCTGGGCGCCGCGGTGGGCGGCCTGCTGCTCCTGATGCTGATCCTGGGCCTGGCGCTGTCCAGGGGGAACCAGCCGCCGCCCAAGCCGCCGGTGGACCCCAACCTGGTGCGCGCCCAGGAGCTGATGCAGCGGGCGCGCGACAAGGTGCGCGACGGCGAGTACACGGACGCGGTGCGCTTCGCCCAGGAGGCGGAGAAGCTGCGCGTGGGCATCGACGTGGACGGCGTGGCGAAGGCGGCGCAGAAGCTCCAGGACATCGTGGACTCGTTCCAGGCGGTCCGGGGGCTGATGGCGGAGAACCGCTACGTGGACGCCCGCGCGAGGCTGATCGCCACGCCCCAGGGCACGGCGCGCACGGACGAAGAGCGCAAGCGCCTGGAGGAGGAGCTCGACTCCAAGGAGCAGGCGTACACGCTGAGCCTCATCGAGGCGGCGCTGGAGGAGCGCCGGCCGGACGACGCGCGCACCCTCATCGCGGAGCTGCCGCAGGGCACGCGCTCCCTCTATGAGCAGAAGCTCGCGGACCTGGAGGCCCAGCTCGCCCGGGAGGCCCAGCAGGCCGCGCGGCAGGCGGGCATCCGGCAGGCGGCGGCGGCGGAGAACGCCAAGCAGCGCCGCGCGGAGTACGTGGCGGCGGCCTTCCAGGACGTGGAGCGCTGGTTCAACGGCGGGGACTTCCAGCGCGCGGTGCTGGAGGTGGACCGGGTGGTGGACAAGTTCCGCGGCGAGGCGGACATCCAGGCCCGCGCGCGCAACCTGAAGAAGCTCATCCCCCAGTTCCGCTCCGCCTTCGACGAGGGCCAGAAGAAGTACGAGAACAACGCGCTGGAGGCCTCCGTGAAGCCGCTGCGCCGCGCGGCGGAGGTGTACCGGCAGATCGGCTTCGCGGGCTCGCTGGGCGACACGCTGGACAACGAGCTGGCGTCCGCGTCGGTGGCGGCGGGGCAGGCGGCCTTCAAGCGCAAGGAGTACCCGCTGGCGGGCCGCAGCTTCCGCGAGGCGCTGCGCCTCAACCCGGGCGACCCGCGCGCCCGCGACGGCCTGGACGAGCTGCAGAAGAAGGTGGAGGAGCTGTACCTGTCGGCGTACATCTCGCGCGACCGCGACCCGGCCCTGGCGACGGAGCAGTTCAAGATCGTCATCGAGGCGTCCGCGGAGGGCGCGGACGTGAAGCGCAAGGCGGAGATGGCGCTGAGCGAGCTGCAGAAGGGCGGCGGTTCGTAGCGCGAGCACCGGGGGCCGCCCCTTTCGTCGTCGGCGGCCCTCCTTCCTGGATTCCTGTCACCCCTGTCGTCGTGCGCGGTCTGGAGACACCGGATGAACGAGTCGTCGTTGCGTGAGTTGGGCATGGACCTGCTCGAGGAGCGCCAGTTCGAGCGCGCCCTCGCCGTCTTCGCGGAGGCCGTTCGCCGCGTGCCCGCCGATCACCGCTCACGCATGCTGGCGTCCCGGTGTCTGGCGGAGCTGGGCGAGCGCGAGCGCGCCGTCACCGCGTACCACGCGTGCGCGGAGGGGCTCCTGCGCCGCGACTACCTGCTGAGCGCCATGGCCGCGTGCAAGCTGGCCCTGGAGCTGTCACCGAACGAGCGGCGCCTGAAGGAGACGCTCGTCCGCGTGCACTCGCGCGCCGCGCGCAGCGCCCCGGGCCGCGCCGCCGTGCCGCCGCCGCTGCCGCCGGAGCACCTGTACGACGGCAAGGTGGACACGGACCTGATGGGCCTGGTGGGCGAGGAGCTGTCCAACCGCGCCATCGAGGTGCTGGCCGCCCCGGACACCGGCGGCACCGCGGATCCGCAGAGCCGTCCGCCCCTGCCGCTGTTCGCGGACCTGGACCGGGACGCGTTCCTGGACCTGGTGGGGCGCATGGTGTGGCGCACCATCAAGCCGGAGGAGGTCATCAGCCGCGAGGGCGAGCCGGATGACCACCTGCACGTGCTCGTCGCGGGCAAGGCGGAGGTGACGCGCAAGACGGACGGCGAGGACCGCACGCTGGGCTTCCTGGGCGGCGGCTCCATCTTCGGCGAGCTGGCGCTGCTCACCGGCGCGCCGCCCACCGCCACGGTGACGGCGGTGTCGGACTCGGAGGTCTTCGAGATCCGCCGCGAGCACCTCAACGCGATGGCGAAGAACCACCCGGCGGTGCCGCAGCTTCTGGCGGACTTCGCGCAGCAGCGCATGATGCGCAACCTGATGGCGAACTCGCCCCTGTTCCAGCAGCTGCCGGAGTCGGAGCGGGGCGCCTTCTTCCAGCGCTTCACCTTCCGCGCGCTCCAGCCCGGGGAGAAGGTCCTGGTGGAGGGCGAGTACTCCCAGGGCCTCTTCCTGGTGCTGGCCGGCGAGCTGACGGTGCAGAAGGAGGACCCGGCGGGCGGCATGGTGACGCTGGGCGTGCTGCGCGAGGGCGACGTGGCGGGGGAGATCTCGCTCCTCACGGGCCTCCGGGCCACGGCCACGGTGTCGGTGACGCGCAAGACGGCGGCGGGGTGGCTCAAGCGCGAGGCCTTCCAGGAGCTGGTGAGGACCTTCCCCAACATCCGCACGTACCTGGAGCAGCTGTCCGACCGGCGGCTGAAGCAGATTGGCGAGGCCCTGCGCCCGCTGGAGATCATCGACGCGGACGACATGATGCTGGAGCCGGAGACCGGGGCCGCCTGAGATGGTGCTGACTCGGGCCCGGGTGGTGAGCGGCATGGCGGCGGTGGTCGCCGCGGCGCTGGTGCTGTACTTCTGGCCGCGCGAGGAGCCGGGCGTGAAGGACGCCATCACCCGGCGCATCATCGCGATGACGCGCGCGGCGGAGGAGAAGGACGTCGGCGAGGTGATGGAGGGCGTCTCCGAGCGCTTCAAGACGGCGGAGGGCTGGAGCAAGCAGGACGTGCACCGCATCCTGGCCGCGCAGGTGCTGCGCGGCCAGTGGGTCCGCATCTTCACCACCGACATCGACGTGCACGAGGTGTCGCCCACGCAGGGCGACTTCCAGGCGCGCTTCATCTTCGGCCGCTCGCAGGCGGACAAGCTGGAGGACCTGGCCCGGGACAGCGTCCTCAACGCCTACGCCATCGAGGGCACCTTCGAGAAGGAGTCCGATGGCGAGTGGCGCGTGGTGAGGGCGAAGCAGCGCCGGTTGGACCCCTCGGAGCTGCTCTAGCGTCCTACTGCTGCTGGAAGAGCGGCCCGGCCTCGTTGAGCCAGGCCTTGGCCATGGCGGGCTGGCCGCTGGTCTCCAGGCGCTTCTTGATGTCGTTGGCGCGCGTGGCCAGCTGGTCCACGGGCGCGCCCTGCGCGCGGGCGCGCACGAGCGCGAAGTAGTGCTGCTGGCACCCGGCGGCGAACTCGCCCTGGGCGAAGAGCAGCTCGCCCAGCGCCGCGTAGGCCTCCGGGATGCTGCCCGCGCCTGTCTCCGGGGCCACGGCGGTGAGCAGCGGCTTCGCGCCGTCGAAGTCCTTGCGCGCGAGCAGCAGCGCGCCCTTGGCGTACTGCGCCCGCGCCAGCCCCACGCCGCGCGCCGCGAGGGCCTTGTCGTAGGCGGCGAGCGCGTCGTCCTGGCGGCCGGCCAGCTCCATCACGCCGCCGCGGGAGAGCCAGTACCGGTCATCCCGGTCCAGCGCGGGCACCTCCTTGCCGTCCGGCGTGCGCGCCTTCACGTCGCGGAAGGTCTTCTCGTAGGTGTCCAGCAGGGCCAGCGCGCCCTCGCCGTCGCCCTGGGCCTGGAGCAGCCGCGCGCCCTCCAGCGTCAACAGCGGCGCGGTGGGCCGCTTCGCCACCGCCGCCTCGAAGGCCTGACGGGCCTCCGGCGCGCGCTTCGCCGCGAGCGCGCGGCCCCGGGTGAAGAGGGCGTAGTGGTCGTCCGGCCAGGCCTTGAGCGCGGCCTCCACGTGCGCGAGCGCTTCGTCGGGCGCGCCCTTCGCCAGCGCGACCTCCGCCTGGGCCACCGCCACGCGGGCCTGGAGCGCGGGCGTCAAGTCCTTGCCGCGCGAGCGCAGCTCCTCCAGCGTCGCCGCCACGCCGTCCGGCGGCCGGCCCGCGTACAGCTGCGCCAGCGCGGACGTCACCCGCGCCAGCAGGTGGTCCGGGTTCGCGGTGGTGGCGCGCCCGAAGGCCTCCACCGCCTGGGGGAACAGGCCCTCGTCCAGCAGCGCTTCGCCGTAGGCCGCGGAGAAGCGCGGATCCTTCCAGGCCCCTTCCGCCGCGTGCGCGAAGGCCTGCCGGGCCTCCGACAGGCGCCCCTCCTTCTGGAGCAGCCGCGCCTGGGCCAGCGTCAGCCGGGGGCTGTTGGCGCCCTGGGCCTTGAGCCCCTCCAGGAGCTTCGCCGCCTCCTCGGCCTTCCCCTCGCCCATGAGCAGCAGGGCCCTCGCGCCGTAGCGCTCACCGGAGCGCGAGCCCAGCGCCTCCGCCTTCTCCAACTGCTCGCGCGCCCTCTGGTCCGCGCCCGGCTGGTGGTGGGTGAGCCACAGCTCCGCCTGGAGGTCCGCGGCCAGCGCCCGCGCGTCGCGCGAGTCCGGCGCGAGCGCGAAGAGGGCCTCCAGGTTCTGCTGGGCCATGGCCAGGTCGCTGGGGTTGCCCTTCAGCACCGCCGCGCGCGCCGTGCGCAGGTGGGCGTCCACCTCCTGGCGCACCTGCCCCCGGTGCACGTACCAGGTGACCCCGCCCGTGAGCAGCACGGCGACGACGCCAATCTGGGCCAGGGCGCTGCCCAGTCCCTCGCGACGCTTCCAGTCACCGCGGCCCGCCGTTTCCATGGGGGTGGCCTCACGCGCAAAGATTGAAGGTTTTCGGACGGTGATGCGAAGTAGGACCGGCATGACCAGATAGGTCCGGCCCCCTGGGGTGTCAACGGGTGGGGCCGCACGCACGTGGGGGCGCGACGCCCCGGAGGCACGCCATGGCCGTGTACACGACACTTCCCCCGGAAGCCTTCACCCACGTGGCGGACGTCTACGGCCTGGGGGCCGTGCGCTCCATCACGCCCATTCCCCAGGGCTCCATCAACACCAACCACCGGCTGGAGACGGACGCGGGCCGCGTCTTCGTGCGCCACACCACGGCGCGCTCGCCGGACGACCTGCGCTTCGAGGCGTCCCTCCTGGAGCACCTCGCCCGCGCGCGCTTCCCCGCGCCGGCGCTGCTCGTGCCGCCGGGGCCCACGCCCTTCCTGGAGCTGCACGGCGGGAGGATCAGCGTCTTCAGGTGGCTGGCGGGGGAGGAGTACACGCGCGCGCGCCTCACGCCGGAGGTGCTGGAGCGCCTGGGCGCGGAGCTGGGCAAGCTGCACCAGGTGACGCAGTCCTTCGGCGGCTCGCGCGCGAACCCCTACGGGCCCGGCCTGGTGAAGGGCTGGCTGAGCGACCTGGCGCGGCGGCCGGAGCCGGAGCTGGTCGCGGTGGCGGCGGAGCTGGAGGGCCACCTGGCGCGCGCGGAAGCGGAGCACCAGGGGCTGGAGCCCCGGGGCGTCATCCACGCGGACCTCTTCCTGGACAACGTGAAGTGGCTGGGCGGGCGCGTGGGCGCCTTCTTCGACTTCGAGATGGCCTGCGTGGACGCGTACGCGCTGGACGTGGCCATCACCCTCAACGCGTGGTGCTTCGAGGGGACGTACCAGCCAGCGCTCTGCCACGCGCTGCTGCGCGGCTACCAGGACGCCCGGCCGCTGTCGGACGTGGAGCAGCGGGCGCTGTACGGCCACGCCCTCTACGGCGCGGTGCGCTTCACCACCAGCCGCATCCGCGACTACCACCTGTCACCGCTGGGCGCGGACAAGCTCGCGCCCAAGGATTTCCGCACCTACCTGGCGCGGGCGCGGGCCCTGGACGGCATGGGCCCGGACGGGTTGCGGGCGCTCCTGGGCGTGTGACGAAGGGCGCCGGCGGCTAGATGCCGGAGAGGATCTTCCAGTCGCCGTCGACCTTCTGGAACACCATCTGCTCCAGCTCCGAGTCCGACTGGGGCCGGGCGTTGAGGCCGGGCATGCGCCAGGACGCGTTCCAGTAGTAGATGGCGAGCGCGATGTCGTCCTCGCGGAACTCCACGCGGCGGATGTTGAAGTCCACCTTGGGGTTCTGCAGCTTCTGGAAGAGGGCCTGGAGGTGGGGCTCCAGGTTGGCGGCGTTGAGGTCGTCCGTCGGGTCATCCGGAGTGCCGCCGTCGTCGCGGAACTTCGGGGACACCAGCGCCCGGATGGCCTTCGCGTCGCGGGCCTCCAGGGCGGCGCGGTATTGCTCCATCACGCCGAGGATGGCGCGGGTGTCACCGGTGTCCTCCAGCTCCGTGCCGGGGATGCGCTTCGGGGCGCACGCGGCCAGGAGGAAGACGGCGCAGAGGGCGAGGAAGCGGTTGTGCATGGGCGGGGCCTTATGGGTTCAACCGCAGGTGTGTCAACCCATTCCCAGGCCCCGCTGGCCCGCGCGCGCTTTGACTATTTGGCGCGGATGACTTCAGCGATGAAGCGGTTGAGCACGGGCAGCTCGCCGTCGAGGATCTTGAGCCCCTCCGTCTTGATGAGCGGCTCCGCGATGAGGGCCACGGGCTTGAGCAGGAAGGGCACCTTGAGCGACAGCTCACCCTCCATCTTGCGCTCCGTCTGGCCATTGCCCAGGTCGCGCAGCTTCAGCACGCCCGTGTTCACCAGCATCTTGGAGATGGTGTGGGACGTGGGCGTGTTGGTGAACGTGAGCGTCTTGGTGCGCTTGTCGTAGGTGGACGTCTCGATGAAGGCGAACCACTCCGGGGACACCTTCTTCGGGCCCACCGAGGAGATGACGGGCTTGGGGCGGTAGCGCACCTTGCGGTGGACGCGGTCACCGTCGACGCGCACCTCCTGGGGCTGGAGCTCCAGCAGCACGCCGTGGTGCTGGAGGAGGTACGGGAAGTAGCGCTCGTCGAGGAGCGCGCGCTCCACCTCGTCCGCCGTCCCCTGGATGTACTGCGTCTTCTCGAAGTGCATGCCCCATCCACCTTTCCGTCAATGCGTGAATCACGCTGTCCGCAGGGGCCCGCGTCTAGCGGAAAGCCTGACGCGGCACCAGGGGCCCGCGAAAAGCCGTCTGCTCGAAGTCACAACGGGCCTCCCATTCGGTGGCGGCCGCCCAGAAGGCGGCCCCATAGTCCGGCAGCGCGCCCACCTCATGCCGCACGGCGCCGCAGTCGCCGGCCAGGTAGGCGGCTTCAATCCTCAGCCGCGTGGCCTCCCGGCGGATGGCCTCCGGGAGGGTGGCGTCCGCCAGGGCGCGCTGGAGCTGCTCGCCCGCGAGCGCCGGGGCCCCCACCTGGTGCAGCCGCCGCCCCAGCAGGTAGCGCAGCCACGGGTCCTGCGGCGAGGAGAGCAGGGCGCGGTCCAGCAGCAGCAGGCGCAGCTCCTCCTGGGGCGCGCGGAAGTACGCCTCGATGGGCGCGCGCCGCGACGGCGTCTCCAGCGCGGCCAGCTTCACCTGGGCGGTGCGCGTCACCTCCGGCCCGGCGTCCAGCGCGAGCGCGGCCTGGAGGAGCGCGCGGGCCCCCTCCACGTCGTCCAGGTGGAGGGCCACGTCCGCGCGGGCCACGGCCACCTCCGCGGCGAGCGCGGGCCGGTCCTTCACCTGCTCGGCGAGCGCGGCCAGCACCTTCGCCGCGTCGGGCGCGCGCTCCAGGGCGTCCAGGGCCACGGCCTGGCCCAGCTGGAAGGACGGCTCCTCCGGCTGGAGCCGGGCGGCGCGCTGGTAGCGCTGGAGCGCGTCCTGCGGGTCGCTGGCGAGCGCGTCGCGGGCGGAGTCCGACAGGCGGGCCACCTCGCGGGCGCAGGCGCGGGAGAAGAGGCTGCCGGTGCGGAAGCGGGCGAAGGCGCGCGCGAGCGTGGACGCGTCCAGGGGCAGCGCGTCCAGGGTGCGCTCCCACTCGGTGACGAGCTCGTCCAGGGGACGGCCGTAGGCCTCCTCGAAGTCCGCGTGCGCGTAGACGGCGCGCAGCCGGTCCGCGCCGTAGGTGTCCGCCAGGTAGCGCAGGAACGACCCCGCCACCGTGTACGCGCGCGCCGGGGCGGACTGGTAGAAGCCCCGGGGCCCCATGAGGTCGCGCATGTCCGGGGCCAGCCCCTGCCGGCGCATGCCCGCGGCCCACTGGTGCAGGGTGAGCTCGCCCTGCACGGGGTCGTCCGCGGCCACCGCGAGCCCTTCAATCACGCCCATCAGCGGCCACACGCCCAGCCGGGTGGTGACGCGGAAGAAGCCGGAGCCCGCGGGGCCCGCCATGACGTGCGCCAGCTCGTGGTGCAGCGTGGAGTGGGGGAAGGGCTTGTCCTGGATGTGCAGCTCCGCGCGCCAGGGCTTGGCGAACTGGGTGCGGCCGGCGCCCACCAGCCGCTGCTTCTCGTCCTCGGAGCGGTAGAGCCACACGCGCACGCGCTCCGTGGGGGCCACGCCCAGGAAGCGGGACGTCTGGGTGAAGCGGAACTCCAGGTCGCGGGCCAGCCGGTCCACGTCCTGGCGGGCCTTGCCGCGCGGGTAGTGCAGGACGAAGTGCTCCGTCTCCCGCACGCCGCCCAGCTGCTCCGCGAGGTACGCGTCCGTCATCCGCAGGCCCAGCTGGGGCGCGCGGGCCTCCAGCCAGAGGATGCCCAGGGCACAGGGGAGGACCAGGCCCAGGAGCCCCCCCGGGCGCGCCCCCCTCGGCGACAGGCGCCCGGTGCGCACGTCCAGGAGCGCGATGGCGAGCCCCGCGAAGACGCCCCCCCACAGGAGCGTCTCCAGGCGGAACCAGCCCAGCGCGGCGGTCAGCTGGAGCGCCTCGTCGTACAGCGGGCCGGGCAGGTGCCCCAGGAAGACGTTGAAGGCGAACACCTGGGGCCCGAAGACGATGGGCCACACCGTCACCCCCAGGGACCCGAGGAGGAGCAGGGCATACAGCCCCGCCGCGCTCCGGGGCCGGGCCGTCGCGAAGCCCAGGAGCACACCCGCCGCGGAGGCGATGAGGGCGGAGGGGAGGGTCAGGAGGGGGTAGAAGCCCGCCAGCTCGAAGGGGTCGCACGCGGTGCGGAGCCGGGCGAAGAGCAGGGCGCACACGAAGGGGGGGACCAGCACCCCCACGTTGAGGAGGGCGCTGGCGCCCAGGGCGCGGCCCACGGTGGTTCCGGGCAGGGCGGACGCTTCCACCCCGGCGGGCCGGGGCGAGGCGCCGGTGAGGAGCCGGCGCTCCTGGGCGGCGGCGGCGATGCCGGTCCCCCCTCCGAGCAGGCCGACGGCGATGGACAGGGCCAGGCCCAGCTCGAAGCCGGGGACCCCGAAGAGGGGGAGGAGGACGAGCGCCGACCCCCCACCGCCGAGCAGCAGCACGGTGGCCAGGACGGCCGGACGGCCCAGCAGTGCGCGGGCACGGGGGAGGACTTGCCGCATGGCGTCCCCTATACTCCCCGGCCGCATGTCCGAACAGAAGAGCGGATCCGAACTGCGCACCCACGGTCGTGCGCCCATCGAGCTGAAGGTCGACTACAAGAAGCTCAATTCGTTCTTCGCCGATTACACGAAGAACATCAGCAAGGGCGGCACGTTCATCAAGACGAAGAAGCCGCTGCCCATCGGCACGCGCTTCCTCTTCAAGCTGACGGTGCCGCACCGCGAGGCACCCTTCGAGCTGCTGGGCGAGGTCGTCTGGTCCAAGGCCGACGCGGAGGAGCCCGGCATGGGCATCCGCTTCATCTACAGCAGCGAGTCCCAGCGCGTGGACTTCGAGACGCTGGTGGAGCGGCTCATGTCCGACAGCCTGGGCTCCGAGCTGACCGAGAAGCTGCTCAACAAGCCCCTGCATCCCCAGCACCCATGAGGCCGCGGACGCGCCTGACGTTCGTCGTGGCGGCGCTGGCCTTCGCGGGCGGCGCGTGTCAGGAAGCGCCCGCCGCGCCTCCGAAGCCCGCCGCGCCCGCTCCGGCGCGACCCCGGTCCAGGGACGTGTCGGCGGAGGACTACGTGATGCCGACCCTGCCGCGCGCGCACGTGCGGCTGAAGGATGCCTACGGAGGGGTGCACCGCCTGGAGGTGGAGGTGGCCGCCACGGCCGAGTCGCGCACGCGCGGGCTCATGTGGCGCAAGTCGCTGCCGGCCGGGCAGGGCATGCTCTTCCTCTTCCCGGATGAAGACGTGCGCGGCTTCTGGATGCGCAACACGCTCATCCCGCTGGACATGCTGTTCATCACGTCCGAGGGCCGCATCGTGGGCATCATCGAGAACGCGGAGCCGCGCACGCTGACGAACCGCTCGGTGGGCATCCCCAGCCAGTACGTGCTGGAGGTGCCGGGCGGCTGGTGCCAGAAGAACGGCGTCGTGCGCGGCGGCACGGCGGAGTTCGAGGGCGTGAGCACCCTCCCCATCACGCCGTGACACGAGGGCGGCCGACGACGCGCGTCTGTCGCGCGCCCGGTCCCCCCGTGATGAAGAAGTGACCCGCTGCTCAAGGCAGCGCCACGTCACCTCCGCAGGATGCGCGTCGCGCGTGAACGCCCCGACACCCGGCTCGGAGCGCGCGCCACCTCCTGGAGGATGCACGCATGGCTTCTCGTCTGTTGGGCCGCGCCACTGGCGCGGTGCTCCTGCTTGGCACCGCGTCGTGGGTGGGTTGCGAGGGAGACGCAGGTCCCGCGGGCGCGGAAGGCCCCAGGGGCCAGGACGGCCAGGACGGCGCCCAGGGGCCGGCGGGGGAGCCGGGCGCCCAGGGCCCCGGCACGCTGGGGCAGCCGGGGCCGGGCGCCACGGCGCGCGCTCCGGGCGTGGAGTCCGGCACGCCGCTGTCGTCGGTCATCGCGGTGACGTTCCGGGGAGACCTGGGCACGGGCGCGACCAACGTGGCGGAGTACGTGAAGGCGCGCGTGGAGCAGGTCGTCACGGGCACGCTGCCCTCGCCGCTGGTGTTCCCGCTGTCGCCCGCGTCCACGGACACGGTGCGTTCGGTGCCGGGCCTGTATCCGACCACGGTCATCAAGTGGATGGACCCGCTGGGCTTCAGCAAGGGCGCGCCGCGCTTTGGCGCGAACGTGGACTTCATCGCCTTCTTCGGGGACGGTTGGTCGCAGGACGGCCGCGCGCCGCAGTACCACGGGCAGGCCTCGGCCGGCTGGATGTGGATCAACCACGAGTACATCTCCGGCACGAAGCCGCGCGTGGGCACGGCGCCCATCGGGCAGCACCTGGACTTCGCGCGCTTCCTGCGCAACACGGGCGCGCTCTCCAACACGGTGACGGACGGCACGTCGTGGCAGGCGGACGCGCTGGTCTCCTACAACCGCGAATGGAAGAAGCAGGTGGGCGGCACCTGGATGCGCGTGGTGCAGGACCCCGCGACGGGCGGCTGGGCGGTGGACCGCAACGCGGCCAACGTGCGCTACGACGCCACCAGCGCCACCCTGGCGAAGGTGGTGGGCGTGACGCTCTCCGGCGAGGAGCACGATGACGCCGGCGAGGCGCTCGCGGCGGGCGTGGTGGCTGGCACGCACTCCAACTGCTCCGGCGGCCAGACGCCTTGGGGCACGGTCATCGTCGGCGAGGAGAACGTCCAGGGCGTCTACGGCGACCCGGAGGCCGCGCTGTGGACGGGGAAGAACGACTGGATCCCGGCGGCCCCGGGCTTCGCGCCGGGCGCTCCGCTCGCGCCTGACTTCTCGGCGCCGGCGGACGGCGACATGATCAGCGGGGACCGCAACTCCACGCACCTGAAGGACGGCTATGGCTACCTGACGGAGGTGGATCCGGGGCAGCCGGCGGACCTCTGGTACGGCAAGGACGCGGAGAAGCCGGGCGCGGGCCACCGCAAGCTGGGCGTGATGGGCCGCGCGCACTGGGAGAACGCCACCTTCGTGGTGGACGCGGACTGGAAGCTGCTCGCGAACCAGCCCATCGTCATCTACGGCGGTGACGACCGGCGCGGCGGGCGCGTCTTCAAGTTCGTGTCGTCGGGCAGGTACACGCCCGGGATGACCCAGGCGCAGGTGCGCGCGCTGCTGGACGCGGGCACGCTCTACGTGGCGCACTTCGCGGGCCTGGACAACGCGACGGGCGACACGCTGGTGGGCGGGGGAGTGCCCACGGACGCGGCGCCGGGCCACGGCCGGTGGATCCATCTGGGCCTGGACAGCACGGACCTGGCGCCGAACGGCGAGGCCTTCGGGAAGCCGACGCTCCAGGTGGGCGCGGCGCTGCGCGACGTGAACCACAACGCGATGGGCGGCTTCGTCAACGACGACCAGGTGCGCAAGCTGCTGTGGACGGCGGCGAACAAGGTGGGCGTGATGGAGCTCAACCGCCCCGAGGACACGGAGTGGAACCCGAAGGACCCCAGCGGCACGCCGCTGCTCTACGTGGCCTTCACCGAGCACGGCGACCCCACCGCGCTGGATCAGGACGGCCGGGTGGCCACCGCCGAGCTGAAGGACGGCGCGTGGGTGAAGAAGGAGCGCGGCGCGCAGGACAACCGCGCGGTGGACAAGGTGGGCTCCATCTTCGCCATCCGCGAGGCGGATCCGGCGTCGCCCGCGGGCTCGAAGACGTTCGACTTCTTCCGCGTGTGGAAGGGCGAGGCGGCGGCCACCAGCGCGGCGCCGGAGTTCGCGGCGGCCAAGCCGGACAACCTGGTCATCGACCGCGAGGGCGGCGTGTGGTTCGGCACGGACGGCAACTTCGGGGTCAACAAGGTCGCGGACGGCGTCTTCTACCTGGACCAGGCGCCCTCGCACCGCCAGAGCCCGTACTTCCGCAAGGCGTTCCGCGTGCTGTCCATGCCGAGCGACGCGGAGGCCACGGGGCCGGCGTTCAACGCGGATATGACCAGCCTGTTCGTCAGCGTCCAGCACCCGGGCGAGGACAGCTTCAGCGTCTGGCCGTAGTGGTCCACGGAGACGGAGCCTTGCGCATGCGTTCATCCGTGCTCGATGGGGTGCGAGGCCCCGTCTTCATCGTCCTGACGTTGGGGGCCTTCGCCGCGGCGGCGGGCATGTGGCGGTGGCGCGCGCCCGCCGTGGGGGAGCCGCCGTTTGATCCGCTGGCGCAGGCCCTGGCGGCGGGCAGTCGGGTGGCCAACCGCGAGGCCCCGGTTCCGTCCATGTGCTACACGAAGACGGCCGGGGGCTCGAACCCGTGCTGGACGTGTCACACGGGCGGCGTGGGCAACAACGTGATGGCGGACGACTCGCTCCAGGCGGAGTACGCCTTCAGCGACGTGGGCCTGACGAACCACTGGACGAACCTCTTCACGGACCGGACGCGCGCGATGGCGTCCATCTCCGATGACGAGGTGCTCGAGTACATCCGCGAGGACAACTACACGCCGCTGCGCGCCGCGCTCAGGGGGCGCGGCGGGGGCTACAAGGGCTGGGTTCCGGACCTGGACCTGGCGCGGGGCTTCGACGCGGAGGGCTTCGCGCGGGACGGCAGCGGCTGGAGGGCCGTGCGCTACAAGCCGTTCCTGGGCACCTTCTGGCCCACGAACGGCAGCACGGACGACGTGTACATCCGGCTCCCGGACGCCTTCCGGAAGGACGCGAGCGGCCGGCCATCGCGCGAGGTGTATCGCTTCAACCTCGCGGTGCTGGAGGCCGCGATGACGGTGGAGCCGGGCCTGCTGGACGTGACGGCCGCGAGCCGCCGCGTGGAGCCGGTGGACGAGCACGTGGGGGGCCTGGACCTGGACGGTGACGGAGCCCTGTCCGCGAGCGTGGAGCGCGTGAGCGGGTTGCCCGCGCACTACGCGGGGGGCGCGGCGGACGTGCGGGTGCGGCGCTACACGTATCCGAGGGGCACGGAGTTCCTGCACACGGTGCGCTACGTGGATCCGGACGCGCCCGCGCTGCTGTCCACGCGGATGAAGGAGCTGCGTTATTCGCGCAAGGACGAGGAGCCGGCGGACGACCGGGTGCGGAACTTCTACGCGGAGGAGCAGGAGAAGAAGGTCCGCGGCCGGCTGCCCGCGTTCCCTGGCACGCCGGAGCTGGGGTTGATCAACGAGTTCGGCTGGCGCCTTCAGGGCTTCATCGAGGACGCGAAGGGGCGGCTGCGCCTCCAGACGCTGGAGGAGCACGTCTACTGCATGGGCTGCCACACGAACCTGGGCGTGACGGTGGACCAGACCTTCGCGTTCCCGCGCAAGGTGCCAGGGCGTGAGGGCTGGAGGCCGCAGGACCTGCGGGGCTTGCCGGACGTGCCGCAGGCGGGGCACACCGCGCCGGAGACGGCGACGTACTTCGAGCGCGTGCAGGGCGGCGATGAGTTCCGCGCGAACCAGGAGCTGCTCGAGCGATTCTTTCCGCGCGGCGTGCTGGACCTGCCAGCCGTGCGGCGAGCGGCGCCTGGTGGAGACCGCGACCTCGCGTGGCTCGTGACGCCATCGCGGGAGCGCGCGCTTCAGCTCAACAAGGCCTATCAGGCGCTGGTCCGGGAGCAGGCGTTCGCGCTGGGACGGGACACGCTGCTGGCGCCGCCCGCGAACGTGCACCGCGCCGTGGAGAACGGCTCGACCGAGTTGGAGGCCACCGGCCGTCTCTACACGGACGGACGGCTGCACCTCCGCTGGGAGTAGGGCGCGAAACAGGTGTCCGGGCCGGGCAGCGCAGGCACCGTCCACCCGGTGCGTCAGGACCTGTCCGACAGTCCGACAGGTTCGCGGCGTGCGCCGCTGCCGGGGAGACCTCGCGGGGATGCGGCCCGAGTCCCGCGGCCCGTGGCGTGCGCCGCTGCCGGGGAGCCCTCGCCGGGATGCGGCCCGGGCCCCGCGGTGTGTGGGCTCGCCGCCCTGGGCGAGCCCCGCGGACGACCGTGCCTTGCCCGTGAGGTGAGGCGCGGTCCGACTACTTCACCGCGCCAGGCTGGAACAGGAACGTGCTGGTGTGCGTCTGCGCGGAGACGGCCTTCACGCGCTTGCGCAGGGACGCGGCGACGGAGGACAGCTCGGCGGGGTGGGGCTGGGCGGACAGGCCGTGGTGGTCCACCGCCGCGAGGCTCAGCGTCACCGGCACCGTGTCTCCCGCCGCCGTGACGCCGCCACGCCGCAGGTCCTCCGGACCGTAGAGCGGCACCTTCTCCGCGTCGAAGCGCTGGCAGAGCGTGCGCAGCACCTCCGGCGCCACCGTGTCCGGGCACACGAGCACGAAGTCGTCGCCGCCCACGTGGCCCAGGTTCGAGCCCTCCGGCAGCAGGTGCAGGCACTCCGACAGGAGGCTCGCCGTGTGGCGGATCACCCGGTCGCCCTGGAGGAACCCGTAGCGGTCGTTGTACGCCTCGAAGTGATCCAGATCCGCGTAGATGATGGTGAACGCGCGGCCCTGGAGCGCGGAGCGGATCCACCGCTCAATCATCCGGCTTCCGGGTAGGTCCGTGAGCGGATGCGCGCCCGTCGCCGCGTGCTGCTCCAGGTCCGAGGCCCGCGCGATGAGCTGCTTCATCGTCACCGTGCCCAGGAAGTGGCCCTGCGCGTCCGTCACCACCACCGGGTCGTAGACGGACTCGGACGGCCGGCGCATCGCCATGCGCGCCAGCGCAGTGATGGCCGTCGCGTCCTCCACGACCATCGGCGCCTCGCGCGGCCCCTCCGGCAGCGCGGACACCGCGGTGGCGTCGGCGCCCCCGAGCCGCGCGTAGAAGCTCCGCCGCGTCACCACCGCCTGCGGCTGCTCCCCGTCCAGCAGCACGACGTGGTCCTCGCCCGGCGTGCGACGGAAGAGGCGGTCCAGCTCCACCGCCTGCGCCGTCACCGGCGCGCACGGCGGGCGGATGATCATGCTGCCCACCGTCTCGTCATCCTCGTGCTCGCGGTGGTGCAGGGCGCGGATGGCCTCGCGGCAGCGCTCCGCGAAGTCCGCGCCCGGCCGCTGCGGCGAGCTCACGGGCCGCGCCAGCAGGTAGCCCTGGGCGTGCCGGATGCCCAGGCGCAGGAGCACCGCCAGCTCGTTCCACGTCTCCACGCCCTCGGCGATGAGGATGGCGTCCACGCGCTGCGCGAACGCCACCAGCGACTTCACCAGGTGCTGCCGGTACGTGTGCAGGTGGATGTCCCGCACCAGCGCCTGGTCCAGCTTGATGAAGTCCGGCGCGCTGTGCACCAGCGTCACCAACCCCGAGTGCCCCGCGCCGAAGTCGTCCAGCGCGATGCCGAAGCCCTGCTCCGCGTACCGCCGCGCGAGCATGCGCAGCTGCTCCGTGTCCTCGAAGGTGCTGCGCTCGGTGATCTCCAGCACCAGCTGCTGCGGGCTCAGGCCGTGCTGACGCAGGAGCTCCAGCGTGGACGCGCCGCCAAAGCGCTCGTCGCTCAGCACGTCCGGGCTGACGTTGAAGAAGAAGGGGCCGCGCCGCTGCGCCTCCGGCAGCGTGGCGATGCGGCGCACCGCCGCGGTCCAGCACGCGCGCTCCAGCTCGAAGGTGAAGCCCTCCACCCGCGCGCGGTTGAACAACTCGTTGGGGGACTCCACCGGGCCCAGGCCTCGCGACAGCACCTCGTGGCCAAGGACCTCGCCGCTGAGCAGATCGACGATGGGCTGGAAGACGGTGGCGACCCTCGGCTCATCACCGTTCCAGAGCCAGGGCGGTGGCGGTGCGGGCTTGCTGGGGGAGGGCAGGCTCATGACCCCCGAAATGTACCGCGCTCTGGCACCAGCTTTCAGTCCCCCCGACCACTCGACGGGCCCAAGATCGAAAACAGGCCCTTTCTGCGTCGCCCCCCTCGGGCCCGGGACGGGGGCGCCCCGCCGGCCTCCCCAGGGCCTATTCCCCCTGAATCCGCTGGAGTTCCGGCAGCTTGGCGTCCTCCGAGGCGGCCGGAGCCGGAGCCTCCACCGGGGCCACCGGGCCCAGGTCCGCCGGCGCCACCTGGGTCAGCGTGACCTGAGCCGCGACCGCGTCCATCGCCTGGCCCTCCTCTCCCTGGGCGGTCGAGAGGGCGCGGAACCGGCGGGCCAGCGAGGCCAGCTCCGCCGCCTTCAGCTGGGCCTGACCGCTGCGCAGCGACAGCAGCGCCACGCGCGCACGCTCCAGCAGCGCGACCTCCGCGCGCAGCCTCGCGAGGATGCGCTCGCGCCGCTGCCGCATGTCCCCCAGCCGCTCCACCTCCTCCGCCAGCGACGCGGCCGCGGCCTCCAGTTGCCGGCGCGCCACCACGTCGGTGCTCGCGCGGGCGCTGCGCTCCAGGCTGTCGCGCTCCGCCTGCAGCTCCGCGGCGGCGCGTTCCTCCAGCTGCGCCTCCACGCCGGCCCACTCGGACGCCAGCTCCACCGCGCCCTTGGTGATCCGCGCCAGCGTGCGGGCCAGCTCCTCGCGCGCGGGCTCCCGGGGCAGCTTCGCCAGGGACTGGCCGCACTGGCGGTAGAGGGACAGCGCGCGCTCGGACAGCGCGTGGAAGTCCCCGGTGAGCTGGGGCAGCAGCTCCTCCGCGCGCGCCTCCACCGGGTCGGCCGTCAGGCCCAGGTGCGCGGCGATGGCGCCCAGCCCCACGAAGAGCCCCACGATGCCGCCCACCACCGCCGCCGCCAGCAGCGTGGGCGTGGCCACGGACGCCAGCCGCGCCGACAGGATGTTCGCCACCACGCCGCCCGCCAGCGTGAGCCCCGCGCCCAGCACGGCGCCCAGCCCGTAGTGCATCAGCGTGGGGCGGGCCTCCGCGACCTGTCCCTCCTCGCCCAGGTCGTTGAGCCGCGCGCGCACCAGCAGCGCCCCGGCGGCCGCGCCGCTGCTGGCCACCGTCCACGCGGGGGACAGGCCCAACCCGTAGGGGAGCGCGACGAGCACCAACCCCAGGCCGCTCAGGAGGCCCCGGTCCCACCGGTCGCCGCGCGCGCAGGCCAGCACCACGGCCGCGGGCACCAGCCACTGCAACGGCACCGGCATGCCCGCGCGCAGGCTGACCCACTGCACCAGGCCCGCTCCGGCGCCCGCCGCCAGCGCGCGCGTGACGGTGTGCTCGAAGGCTTCGCGGTGATGGAATTGCAACACGGCGGCATTCATCGGGACACCCCGGGAACGGCCCCAAGGGCCGGGAATGTCCCTTCGAACGCGCGGCGCGCGAAAAGGGTCTACGCCTTCGGGCGCGAGATGGGTCCCGTCCGGCCCTTCGTCACGCGGAGGTAGTCCGCCGGGGCGAGCACCAGCTGCGTCCCGCGCACCCCGGCCGACACGGCGACCGCGTCGAACAGCTCCAGCGTCTCGTCCACGAAGACGGGGTAGTCCTTCTTGCCCCCCAGCGCCGTGACGCCGCCCCGGATGTAGCCGGTGAGCGGCTGGAGCTCCTTGAGCGGGACGGTGTCCACCTTGCGGTCGCCGGACAGCCGCGCCAGGGCCTTCAGGTCCAGCTCCGCGTTGCCCGGCACCACCGCCATCAACACGCCGGTGCGGTCGCCCTTGGCCACCAGCGTCTTGAAGACCTGCTCCGCGGGCATGCCCACCTTGGCGGCCACCGTCTCCGCGGACAGGTCGTCCGGATCCACGTCGTAGTCGCGCAGCGTGTACGCGACGCCGAGCGAGTCCAGCAGCCGGGCGGCGTTCGTCTTCATGTGCGTTACATCCCCAGGGCCGTGGCGGCGGCCTTCACGCGCTGGAGCGCGTCCTCGGGCGTGCTGCCCACCGCGGACAGGTGGCCCATCTTGCGCCCCTTGCGCGCGTCGCGCTTGCCGTACAGGTGCAGCCGGACGCCGGGCAGCGCCAGCGCCTGCGCGAACCGGGGCCCGCCCTCCTGGAGCCACAGGTCGCCCAGCAGGTTCACGATGGCCGCGGGGCGCACCACCTCCACGGAGCCCAGGGGCAGGTTGCACACCGCGCGCACGGCCTGCTCGAACTGGCTCGTCAGGCACGCCACCTCCGTCGAGTGGAAGCTGTTGTGCGGCCGCGGCGCGACCTCGTTGACGAGCAGCGACCCGTCCCCCAGCAGGAACATCTCCACCACCAGCAGCCCCTCCACCTTCAGCGCCGCGGTGATGTCGCGCGCCACCTGCGCCGCCTGCGACAGCACGGCCGGCGGCAGCGGCCCTGGGAGCAGCGACCACGCGAGGATGCGCTCCTCGTGGTGGTTGAACGCGGGCGGGTACACCGCCAGCTGCCCGTCGGGGGCGCGCGCCACCAGCACGGACAGCTCCGCCTTCAAGTCGAGCGCGGCCTCCACCACCACGGAGCGCTCGCCCAGCTCCTTCCACGCGGCGCCCGCCTCGGCGGCCGACTTCACCTCGTACTGGCCGCGCCCGTCGTAGCCGCCCTCGCTGGACTTGATGAAGCACCTGCCGCCGAGCGCGGTGATGGCCCCGGACAGCTCCGCCTCCGAGCTCGCCTCGCGCCACGGGCCCAGCGGGAAGCCGCCCCTCGCGAGCCAGCCCTTCTGCCGGCCGCGGTGCTGCACCACCTCCAGCACGGAGGCGCCGGGCCGCATGGGCGCGTGCCGGGCCACCGCGTTGAGCGTGGACAGCGACACCTTCTCGATCTCCAGCGTCACCACGTCGCACTGGCGCGCGAGGTCCTCCGCCGCCGCCGTGTCGGAGAAGGACGCGGTGAGGCAGCGGTCCACCACGGAGCGGGACGGGCACGCCGAGTCCGGATCCAGCGCCTGCACCTGGTAGCCCAGCGTGCGCGCCGCCAGCGCCATCATGCGCCCCAGCTGGCCGCCGCCCAGGATGCCCAGCGTCCCGCCCGGAAGCACCATGGGGCCGCTCATCCCGCCACCTCGCGCTGCGCCAGCACCTCGTCCGTGCGGGCCTTGCGCCAGGCGGCCAGCCGCTCGCGCAGCTCCGGGTACTTCAGCGCCAGGATGGCCGCCGCGTGCAGCGCCGCGTTGGCGGCCCCCGGCTTGCCAATGGCCTGCGTGCCCACCGGCACGCCCTTGGGCATCTGCACGATGGAGAGCAGCGCGTCGAAGCCGGACAGCACCGTGGTGGGCATGGGCACGCCCAGCACCGGCAGGAGCGTCTTGCTGGACACCATGCCGGGCAGGTGTGCCGCGCCGCCCGCCGCGGCGATGATGACGGACAGGCCGCGGCCTTCCGCGCTGGACGCGTACTCCATCATCCAGTCCGGCGTGCGGTGCGCGGACACGACGCGCACCTCATGCGGGATGCGCAGCTCGGCGAGGATGTCGATCGCCGGTTGCAGGTGCTCCAGGTCGCTTCTGCCGCCCATGATGACCCCGACCCACGGGGTGCTCGCGCTCGCCGCCATGCTTGTTCCGCGCCTCCAGTGCGCCCTGCTTCCAGGGGGTGAAGCCTGGAAGAACGCGGAGATACGGCCACGCGATTCCACAGGTCAACCGCGAAGATGTGACGTCGCGGCGACAGGCGGGCAGGGGACCGGGCGCAGCCTCCTCGCGCGCCCCCGGCCCCGCGGCGTCAGTACGTGGAGCCCATGCGCCCGAAGCTCTTGAGCGCCTTCACCTTGCTGTTCTTCACCGCGGCCTTCTGGGCCTCCTCGGTCCGCGCGTCGTCGTATTCCTGCATCGCGCGGGCCTGATCCGCCTGATCCGCCGCCACCGCCGCCGGGCCCGCCACCGCGCCCGCCTCCATGAAGAGGGCCTGGTTCTGGACGAGGTAGCCCTTCGCCTCGTCCTTCCTGCCCTGGCTCATCGCCTCCGCGGCCTTCTGGAGGTTCTGCGCGCTGCGGGCCCGGGCCGCGTACACCGTGGCCTCCTTGTCCTGGCGCTGGACGACCTCCTCCTGCACGTCGGTGGCCACGGCGGCCAGCATCGCCTGGTCCTCCACGTTCTTGTTCACCAGGAGGTCCGTGTACGCGACCTTCAGCCCCGCCACCTGCACGGACTGGCCCGCGGACGTGCCCGTCACGTGGAGGCGCGCCACCACGCGCTCCACCTGGCCCGCGGAGAAGTCCGGCAGCGCCACGCGCACGGTGTTGCCGGCCTGGTGCGAGCGGTAGCCGAGCACCTCGTCCAGCGTCGTGCCCGGGGGCAGGTCGAAGGACAGCTCCACGTTGCGCGCCACCGCCGTGGTGGCCTGCTGCAGGTCGCGCTGGAAGAGGGTGGACAGCTTGCTCGCGTCCTCAAGGAAGCCGTACGCGCCGGCGCCGTACTCCGCGAACGCCTGCATCAGGTCCTCGTTGAAGTCCGTGCCCACGCCGATGGAGCTCACCGTGATGCCGGAGGCGCGGATCTCCTTCACCACGTTCTTCAGCCCCTCCTCGTCGGACACGCCCTCGGTGGGCTGGCCGTCGCTCATCAGGATGAGGCGGTTCACCGTGGCCCCGCCCCCCATGGCCGAGGCCAGCTGCGTGCGGCCCACGGACAGGCCCGCGCTGATGTTGGTGCCGCCGTCATCCCAGATGCCGTCGATGAACTGGAGCATCCGCTCGCGGTTGGACGCGGTGGCTGGCAGGGACGGCAGGCTCTTCACGTCGCTGCCGTAGTGCACGATGGCCAGCCGGTCCTCGTCGCGCAGCAGCGACACCAGGTGCCGCGCGGCCTGCTTCGCCTGCTGGAGCTTGTAGCCGCTCATGGACCCGGACCGGTCGATGACCACCGCCAGGTTCACCGGGCTGCGCTTCGCCCCGGGCACCTCCGCGCCGGTGAGGTCCACCGTCACGTAGGTCTCGGACGGGCCCACCGGCACGTACGGGTGCGACAGCCGGCTCGTCACCTGGAGGCTGCCGGAGGACGTGCGCGGCCCCGGCGCCGGGGTGGGCAACTGGGGGACCGGGGTGGTCACGACCGCCTGGGGTGGGAGGCCCCGGTGGGGCATGCCCAGCACCAGCGCGGTGAGGGCCAGGCCTCCAGCCAGGGCGAGGAACAGGACCGTACGATTCATGGCAGGGCTCCAAGAGCGTTTGAGACGCGGGCCCTGCCTTTACGAACGGGGGGCGCGAAAAGGTCTAACCCTTTCGCGCGAGGCGTCTGTTCAGTGCGCCGTTCAGTTGCCCTGGGCGGTCGGCGTGGCGCCCGCGCAGAAGTAGGGCGAGTTGTTCTCGCCGAAGGTGCGCCGGTAGAAGGACTCGTCCGCGACGCGGATGGCGTCCAGCGTGTCCTGGTCCAGGAGCAGGGGGCGGCACGTCATGCGCTCCTTGAGGCCCGGCTCCACGTCGTCCACCGTGCGGGTGATCTCGCAGCCCGCGGTGGTGCCCTGCACGCACTCCTTGCTGCAGTAGCCCAGGGCCGGCGCCTCCGGATCCTCGCTGCGGGGGCTCTGGTCGTCGCGCACGCAGATGAGGTCCTCGCACTCCAGCGCGCCGAAGGAGATGAAGTCCTGATCCGCGGCGATGTCCTTCTCCTTCACCTCCACCACGTCGCGGCCCTGCTCCTCCGCCTCCTGCGCCGTGGCCTTGCGGACCAGGGTGCATGGCTTGCCCAGCTCGGTTTTGACGTCGCAGCCTCCCAGCATCAGGGCGGCGGACAGGAAGAGCGCGGTTCGCACGAACATCTTTGGAGACCTCTAGGAAGGATGGAGACAGGGCGCGTCAGGGGGGAGGACGACGCCCGGAACCCGCGAACGGTAGCACACCACTTTCGCGCGCCAACCACCGACCCGCGGGGCGTGAGCACAGTGGAATTGTGAAGGGATACGAGAGGAATACAGAGGAGGCAGGCGCATTCTGCTGGTTGATGGTTGGGAATACGGCCGATAGGATGGTGCGGCTGATGTCATGCTGCCTTCCGGTGGCAGTACGTTCCCTCCCCCCACGGAGCGCCCGGACTTGAACCGCCCCACGCTGCTGCTTGCGCTGAGCCTGATGTGGCCCGCGCTGGCCCCCGCCCAGACCCAGGAAGGCATGGGCCTCGATCTCACCGAGGACTCCCAGGCCAAGCCTCCCGAAGCGAACCCCGCGCCGCCGCCGGACGAGGAAGCCCGCCCCGCGACTCCGCCTGCCGCCACGCCGGCCAAGGACGTCCCGGTTGAGGCGCTGATGCCGCTCACGGACATCACCCAGGACGACCGGGTGAAGAGCGTGCAGCGCAAGGTCTACCTGAAGAAGAACCGCCTGGAGATCTCACCGTTCGTGAGCATCTCCGTGAACGACCCGTTCTATTCGAAGTTCGGCGGCTCGCTCCGGGCGGCTTGGTACCTGTCGGACACGCTGGCCATCTCCGCGCGCGGGTCGTTGATCCAGGTGCTCCCGTCGGATGACGTCCGCACGGCGAAGCGCACGTTCAACGCGAAGATCTACAACTCCGTGCCCACCTGGTCCGCCATGGGTGACCTGGAGTGGGCGCCGCTCTACGGCAAGGTCTCCTTCCTCAACTCCATCCTCCACTTCGACGGCTACCTGCTGGGCGGCATGGGCGTGGTGAGGACGGAGACCTCCGCGCTGCCCGACCGCGGGCTCAACCCGGCCTTCGACCTGGGCCTGGGCATGCGCTTCGTCACCAAGGACTACCTGGCCGTCAACGTGGCCCTGATCAACACCTCCTATGTGGACCAGCCCCTGGGCAGCAGCAAGGGCGCCATCCAGAACGTCATGACCCTCAACGCGGGCATCTCCATCTTCCTGCCCCTCAAGTCGACGGGGAGGGAGTCCGAATGAAGCCCGCCGTCCGTCTGCTCCTGACCCTGTGCGCGGGCGTGCCCGCGCTCGCCGCCGCCGACGACCAGGCCCCCGCGCCCGCTCCGGCCGCCGCCGCGCCCGCTCCGGCCACGCCGGCGCCGGCGCCGGTGACCCCGGCTCCGAAGACCGCGGCCAACTCGAACCCGCCCACCACCTCCCAGGAGGAGGAGGCCGGCGACGTGTCCGAGGTCGACAAGGACGCCCTGGGGCCCCTTCGCGAGCGCATCCGGCCGGTGTCCGGCCACATGTTCCTCAAGAAGGGCCGCTTCGAGCTGAGCCCGTCCGCGTCCATCACCATCCGCGACGCGTTCTTCAAGAAGTACCTCTTCGGCGGAACGCTCACCTACTTCCCCATGGAGACCCTGGGCGTGGGCCTCCGCGGTGGCTACGCGCTGAACTCCGTGGCGGGCTCCGCGCAGATCTGCACC
Source organism: Corallococcus sp. RDP092CA (assembly GCF_041903675.1). NCBI lineage: Bacteria > Pseudomonadati > Myxococcota > Myxococcia > Myxococcales > Myxococcaceae > Corallococcus > Corallococcus sp. RDP092CA. The sequence continues at coordinate 88,115 of NZ_JAYESI010000014.1, forward strand.
TTCACGCCGGGCGAGGGCGGCGACACCCGCGGCTGCCGCGCGCCCAGCAAGGGCGAGCTGGACGGGTACGCGCCCGGCCAGATGACGCTCATGGGCGGCGTGGACGTCCAGTGGGCGCCCATCTACGGCAAGCTGTCGCTGCTGGCGGAGAAGTTCGTCCACTTCGACATGTACGGCGTCGTGGGCGCGTCCGTCGTCCAGTACAAGGGCCCGGCGACGTCGCAGACGGACGGCACGCCGGTCGCGGGCAGCAAGTCGTACCTCACGGGCGGCGGCAACGTGGGCGTCGGCCTGCGCTTCTTCTTCAACCGCTGGATGACGCTGCGCACGGAGCTGCGCGACCTCATCTACGTGGAGAAGGGCCGCGACCCCACGCCCAACTACCTCCGCAACCAGATCCTGTTCGAGCTGGGCCTGTCCTTCTTCTTCCCCTCCGGTTCCTGAGACTCATGCGCACCCACCGGTTCCTCCGCCTCGCCGTCCTCGGGCTCACGCTCGCGTACACGGCCCCCACGCTGGCCCAGTCCTTCGAAGGGCTGGACCTGGCGGGCCAGTCGAAGAAGAAGAAGAAGGGGGCCTCCTCCAAGGCCTCCTCGAAGAAGAAGAAGCCGACCGCCAGGCACGGCAAGGGCAAGGCGGCGGCCCCGGCCGAGGACGCGGACCCGGACACGGAGGCGTCCTCCTCCGCCACCAGCGCGCCCGCGCCCGTGGGCAACCCCGCCACGCCGCCCGCGGCCGTGACGACGCCCGCGCCGGCGGCCACGCCCCCAGCCCCGGTCGCGCCCGCCTCGAAGCCCGCGCCCCAGGGCAGCTCCGGCCTGGGCCTGGGCCTGGACCTCACGGGCGACAACGACAAGCCGCCCGCGCCCACGATGACGTTCGACGCGGTGGACGTGTCCGGCAAGACGGCGGACCGCCAGCGCCTGGACGCGGCCATCAGCCTGTTCAAGAACGACGAGTACGAGAAGTCCGCCATGGCGGCCCACGAGCTGTTGGGCGACCCCAAGCTCCAGGGCCTGCACGTGGAGGCGCGCTACGTGCTGGCCAAGTCGCTCTACCGCATGGGGCTGTACCACTCGTCGCTGGGCGAGTTCTCCAAGATCCTCGCCGCGGGCCCGTCCACGAAGTTCTTCAAGACGAGCCTGGAGTGGCTGTTCTTCATCAGCCGCAAGACGCAGAACGAGACGGTCATCCTGGATGAGATCGCCCGGTACGCGAACTACGAGTTCCCGGAGAAGTTCCGGAACGAGTTCCGCTACCTGCTGGCGCGCTACCACTTCGTGCGTGGCCGCGCGCTGGACCAGGTGGGCCAGGTGGAGAACGCGGACAAGTCCTTCGAGGAGGTGAAGCGCCTGGCGCTCACCATCCCGCGCACGGATCCGTTCTACCCGCGCGCGAAGTACCTGGAGGGCCTGGCCTTCTTCCGCAACGGCACGCGCAACAAGGACGCGGCGAGCAAGCGCGGCAACACGGACGTGCTCGCGTCGCTCGAGGCGATGAAGGAGGTGGTGCGCCTCACCCGCCCCATGCCGGGCCGCACCGGTGAAGCGGCGAAGCTGGACAAGTCGCTGCGCGAGCTGGCCTTCATGCAGTTGGCCCGCACGCACTACGGCATGCAGCAGAACCGCTTCTCCATCTTCTACCTGAACAAGGTGGAGCGCGGGAACACGCAGTGGCTGGAGGCCCTCTTCGAGTCCTCCTGGGCCAACTACCGCATCGGTCAGTACGAGCAGGCGCTGGGCAACCTCATCACCCTGTCGTCGCCCTTCTTCCGCGAGGAGTACTTCCCGGAGGCGCTCATCCTCAAGGCGGTCATCTATTACGAGAACTGCCGCTACCGGGAGTCCAACCTCATCCTCCAGGACTTCGAGCGCACCTACCTGCCCGTGCACGACGAGCTGGACTCGCTCGTGAAGAAGAACATGGACGCCTCCGAGTACTACACGGTGCTCGCGGACGTGCAGAAGAAGAACAAGGAGGGCCTGGAGAAGAACGGCACGGACATCATCCTGGAGCGCATCCTCCGGCTGGCCCTCACGGATCAGGACCTGAAGAAGACCAACGACTCCATCCTGGAGCTCGAGGGGGAGATGGACCTGTTCTCCAACAAGGGCGACACGTTCAAGTACTCGGAGCTGACCAAGCAGCTGCTGGAGGAGCTCAAGGTCCAGCGCACCAGCCTCATCTCCAAGGCCGGCATCATGGCCAAGGGCAAGCTGGAGACGGAGCTGGGCGCGCTCAAGCTGCTGCTCGCCAACGGCCTGCGCATCAAGTTCGAGACCACCACCAAGGAGAAGGAGTTCCTGGAGGAGCAGCTCAAGGCGGGCGGCCGCACGGCCATCGTCAAGAAGTACAAGTACTCCGTGGCGGTGGCGGACGATCAGCTCTACTGGCCCTACGAGGGCGAGTACTGGCGCGACGAGCTGGGCACGTACCAGTACACGATGACCAAGGGCTGCATCGAGCGCGACACGGCCAACCGTCAGATCCAGTCCGCCGAGGCGATGTAGACGCCTCGCGCCGAGAGTGGGATTCTACCCGGCCGCCGGAGCGCCCGCACGCGCGCTCCGGCGGTCTTTGTTTTTTCAACGGTCCCTCGCGGGGGGACGAGGGAGTGCGAAGTTGGCTCGGGAGGCGTCGCTGCGGGTGGTGTTCGGCATCGCCGTCCTGGACCTCATCGGGTTCGGCATCCTGATTCCGCAGCTGGGCGTGTACGGCGTGCGCTTTGGCGCTTCTCCCTTCGCGGTGGGGCTGCTCGTCGCGGTGTACTCGCTGATGCAGCTGGTGGCGGCGCCCGTGATGGGGCGGCTGTCCGACAGGTTCGGCCGGCGGCCGGTGCTGCTGGTGTCGCAGGTGGGCTCGCTGGTGGGCTACGTGCTCTTCGCCTTCGCGCACACGCTGCCCCTCTTGTTCCTGTCGCGCGTCATCGACGGGGTGTCCGGGGGCAACGTGTCCACGGCGCAGGCGGTGGTGGCGGACATCACCCGGCCGCACGAGCGCGCGCGGGGCATGGGCGTCATCGGCGCGGCGTTCGGCCTGGGCTTCGTGCTGGGGCCCGCGCTGGGCGGTGTGCTGGGGGCGTGGGGCGGCAACCTGGCCATCGGCCTGTTCGCGGCGGGGCTGTCCGCGCTGAACCTGCTCAACACCTGGTGCTTCCTGCCGGAGACGCGCAAGGCGGACTCGCCGTCCGCGGCGACGCGCAGCATGCGGGGCGCCGCCGCCGCGTTGACGCTGCCTGTCGTGGGCCGGTGCGTGGTGCTGGTGCTCCTCTACACGGTGGCCTTCGCGCAGATGGAGGGCACCTTCTCCGTGTACCTGCTGACGCGCTTCCTCTCCTCGGGGCCGGTGCCGCTGGAGGGCGGGTGGCTGGTGCACGCGCTGCATCCGGACGCGAGCGTGCTCAAGGAGGCGAGCCTGCGCTCCGGGGCGCTCTTCGCGGTGGTGGGCGTGCTGTCCGCGCTGGTGCAGGGCGGGCTGGTGCGCCGGCTGGTGGCGGCGGGCCCTGGCGCGTCGCGTCCGGCCGCGCCCGGCGCCCCGGAGGGCAGGGGAGGGCGGGAGGCCCCGGTGGCCGTGGTGGGCTTCGGGCTGACGGCGGCGGGGCTGGCGCTGCTGCCCGTGGCGCCGTCGTACGGGTGGCTGTTCCCGGTGATGGGCCTGCTGGCGGTGGGCTCCGCGCTGGTGACGCCGTGCCTGTCCGCGCTGGTGTCGCTGCACGCGCCCATGGAGCGGCAGGGGGCGGTGCTGGGGGCGTACCAGGCGTCCGGCTCGCTGGGCCGCATCGTGGGGCCCGCGCTGGGCGGGCTGCTCTTCACCCGGCTGGGCCCGGCGGCTCCCTACGGGACGGGCGCGGTGCTGGTGGCGGTGGGTGGACTTTTGGCACTGTCCCTGGTGACACAGGTGCGAATGTCGGGGGCGGGCGCGGAGCAAAGCTCATAGGATGGGGACCATGGTGGGCAAGCCGCAGCACATCACCATCGCGTTCGACGTGATGGGGAGCGATCACGGCCCGGCGGAGGTGGTGCGAGGCGCCGCCCAGCTCTCGCTGGAGTCTCCGCACATCCACGCGCTGCTCGTGGGGGACCGGCCGGTCATCGACGAGGCCCTGGCGGGCATCAAGCACAACGGGGAGCGCATCTCCGTGCACCACGCGGGCGACTACGTGGGCATGGACGAGAAGCCCGGCGAGGCGCTGGCCCGCAAGCCCGAGTCCTCCGTCGCGGTGGCCGCCCGGCTGGTGGCCGAGGGCGAGGCGCACGCGCTCGTCTCCGCGGGCAACACGGGCGCGGGCGTGCTCGCGTGCAAGCGCCACTTCCAGCTGATCCCCGGCGTGCGCCGCGCGGCCCTGGCCACGGTGTACCCCACGCGGGGCGTGCGCGGCGCGAAGCACGACCCGTTCAGCCTCATCCTCGACGTGGGCGCCACGGTGGAGGCCACCGCGGAGGACCTGGTGGCGTTCGCCGTCATGGGGAGCGCCTACGCGCGCATCATCTCCCGCAACGACCGGCCCAAGGTGGCGCTCCTGTCGAACGGCATCGAGCCCCAGAAGGGCCCGCCGCGCGTGGTGGAGGCGCACCAGCGGCTGTCGCAGATGCCGGGGCTCAACTTCATGGGGAACGTGGAGGGCATCGACATCCCGCGCGGCACGGTGGACGTGATCGTCACCGACGGCTTCGTGGGCAACGTGTGCCTGAAGATGCTGGAGGGCGTGCACGACACGGTGATGGAGCTGGCCCAGTACGCCTACAAGGAGAGCCTGCGCTGGCGCGCGGGCCTGGCCATGCTGTCCTCCGGCATCGACCGGCTGAAGGACATCACGGACTGGGAGCAGTACGGGGGCGCGCCCATCCTCGGGTTCGACCGCATCTTCATCAAGGCGCACGGCCGCTCCAAGGCGCGCGCCATCGCGAACGCGGGCAAGGTGGCCGCCAAGGCGGTGGCGAACGAGCTGGGCACCGCCATCCAGGAGGGCCTGGCGAAGTGAGCCTGCCGGACCGCATCGACCCGCGTCCCCCGCGCCGCATCTACCGGTGGGACCTGGACAAGACGTACCTCCAGACGGACTTCGAGTCGCTGCGGGACCTGTTCCGCACCGCCTTCCAGAAGGCCCACGAGAAGGTCGCCGTCCCGGGTGCGTCCGCCCTCATCCGCGAGCTGGCGGAGCAGGGGGACTCGCGGCTGTGCATCGTGTCCGGCAGCCCCAAGCAGATGCGCGCGGTGCTGGAGGAGAAGCTCAAGCTGGACGGCGTCCAGTGGGACGAGTTCGTCCTCAAGGACAACGTGGGCAACCTCTTGCGCGGGCGCTTCCGGGCCCTGCGCGGGCAGGTGGGCTACAAGCTGCCCGCCATCCTGGAGAGCCGCGTCAACGCGCCGGTGGAGGCGGAGGAGGTGCTCTTCGGCGACGACGCGGAGGCGGACGCGTTCATCTACTCGCTCTACGCGGACCTCATCGCGGGCCGGGTGGACGAGCGCGTGCTGGCCCAGGTGCTGGAGGCGGGCGGGGTGTACCCGGACGACGCCGCGCGCGTGCACGAGGCGTGGAAGAAGATCCCCATCGCGGACCCGGTGCGGCGCATCTTCATCCACCTGGACAAGCTGACGCCGCCCGCGCACTTCACGCCCTACGGCCCGCGCGTGGTGCCCATCTTCAACTACTTCCAGGCGGCGCTGGTGCTGCTGGCGGACGGCCACCTCACGGCGCCGCAGGTGCTGAAGATCGCCGTGGAGATGGTGCAGACGGCGGGTCACAACATCATCACGCTGTCGAACTCGTTCCAGGACCTGCTGCGGCGCGGGCTGCCGCTGCAGCAGGCCGCCATCGCGCTGTCCCAGGCGCTGGAGGGGCCCAACGCGCTGCTCAACGCCATGCGCCCCGTGCCGGACATCCTGGCCGCGTTCAGCAAGCGCCTGGCCGCGCTGGGCACGCAGCCGCCCCCGCCGCGCGTGCAGGCGGTGGACTACGTGTCGCTCATCTCCCACGCGCTGCCCCGGACCCACAAGGCGCGCTCGCTGAAGCCGCCGACCTGAGCGCCTCCCGCGCGCCGGGGCGCGTCCTGGCCCCCGGTGCCTGCCCGCCTGCCTTGCGACCCCTCCAGCGGCGGGGCCGGTGACGGGCGAGGTCCGCCCCCCGCCCCGGTGTTATCCAGTGGAAGCCCCTTTCCCCGGGCAGCGGGGCGCACGGAGGGCGGGCAGGGGGACCCCGGGCGGACCCCCGACGTCCCTGAAGAATGTCCTTAAGCGCGCCCCCCATGGGTGGGAGGATGCGTGCTAGACGGTTGCCCTTCCGAGGCGAATGACGCGAGACCCGACCCATCCCCCGCCCCCTGGCGGAACGCTGCCAGCCGCGCCCGGAGACGACGCGCGCGGAGAGGCCTCCTTCGAGGCGGCAGCGGCGGAGGCTTCCGGGTCCGCGCACGAGGTTCATTCCATGTCTTCCCCCCTGGACCTGACGGGCTCCGAGGAGCGCACCGAGCGCACCGCGGCCCAGGTGCTCGCGGACTCCGCCGAGCGCCCCAGCGAACACGAAACCCCTGGACTGGCCTCCCAGGAGGCCCCCTCCGAGCCCCCCGACGCCGTGGACGCGGCGGAGGACGACGGGTTCGACGACGATGACGACGCCGAGGACGCCGAGGACGCGGCCCCCGAGGTCAGCGATGAGATCCAGCGCGCCACGGAGGCCCTGAAGGCCGCGGAGGCGGAGGACGCCCAGGCCGCCGCCGAGGCCGGTGACGAAGCCGAGGAGCCCGAGGCCGTCATCCTGGAGCCGGAGCCGGAGCCCGCCGCGAACGAGCCGGAGCTGCAAGCGCCCACCACCACCCGCACGGGCGAGCCCGCGGAGATCGACCCGGACGAGATGGACCCGGACGCGCTCAAGGTGGTGCTGCGGCTGCACCAGCACGGCCACCAGGCCTACCTGGTGGGCGGCTGCGTGCGCGACCTGCTGCTGGGCCGCAAGCCGAAGGACTTCGACGTGGCCACCAGCGCCCACCCGGGCGAGGTGCGCGCCATCTTCCGCAACTGCCGCCTCATCGGCCGGCGCTTCCGGCTGGCGCACGTCTACTTCAAGGGCGGGAAGATCGTGGAGGTGTCCACCTTCCGCGCCAACCCGACGGAGCTGGAGCCGGCGGCCGGGGCGGAGGAGGGGCAGAGCGGCGAGGACCTCCTCATCACCCACGACAACGTCTTCGGCACCGCGCAGCAGGACGCGCGCCGCCGCGACTTCACCATCAACGGCCTGTTCTACGACGCGAGCGAAGGCCGGGTCATCGACTACGTGCGCGGCCGGCGCGACCTGGATGAGCGCTTCATCCGGACGATTGGCGACCCGGAGATCCGCATGCGCGAGGACCCGGTGCGCATCCTGCGCGCGGTGCGCTTCGCGGCGAAGCTGGACCTGGACATCGAGTCGCGCACGTACGCGGCGATGGAGGGCGCGGTGGAGGACCTGCCGCGCTGCGCGCCCGCGCGCCTGCTGGAGGAGACGTTCCGGCTCATCCGCGGCGGCGTGTCCGCCCCGGCGCTGAAGCTGCTGGCGGCGCTGGACGCGCTGAAGATCCTCCTGCCGCCCGTGGACGCGTACCTGCGCGAGCACGGCAAGGAGGGGGAGCAGACCTTCTACGCCTTCGCCCAGGCGCTGGACAGGCGCGTGTCGGCGGGCGAGGTGCTGGACGACGCCATCCTGCTGGCGACGTTGCTGGTGCCCATCAGCCGCGCGCAGCCGCCGCAGGAGGACGCGCAGGACGACGGCCGCGCGTCGGTGTCGCGCGTCATCGAGGACCTGCTGGCGGGCTTCGTGGAGTCCGCGCGGCTGCCGCGCCGCATCGCCGAGCGCTGCCGCATGCTGCTCCTGATGCAGCGCACGCTGTCCGGGGAGCGCCGCAAGAAGACGGGCGCCTTCCGCCGCCACCCGCTCTTCAACGAGGCGCTGGCCGTCTACGCGATGACGGTGGAGGCCACGGGCGAGGGCCGCGAGGCGCTGGAGGCCTGGCAGGCGGGGGAGGTGCCGCCCGCGCGCGCCGGTGCGAGCGGCGGTGGAGACGCCGAAGGCCCCCGCCGCAAGCGCCGCCGCCGTCGCCGCCGCCGTGGCAACGGGAGCAGCGAGGGCGGTGGCGCGGAGCGTCCCGCCCCCGCCGGCTCCGACGCGGGCGAGGGGTAGCGCCTCGGCGACCCCCCCGCGCGGTGAGCGGGCCGGGGCGCTCGCGTGCGCCGGCCCTTGTCGCGTCCGGAGGCCGGCTACCGCTTCGGCTTGTCCACGGGCTTCTCGGAGCGGTGCTGGTCGTCATCCGACGCCTCCGCCCCCGCGATGTCCGCCATGGTGATGGCCTTGCTGCCGAAGCGGGCCGCGATGCGGTCCATCGCCTCGTTCAGCTTGGACGACCTGGGCGCCGCCGCCGGGAACAGCCCCAGCTGCGGCTCGTCCTCGTCCAGCTGCACGCTCACGCCGGTGAGCCGCAGGGGCTTGCCCTCGTGCGCGCGCTCCAGCAGCTCCAGCGCCGCGCGGTAGATGACCTGTCCGTCGTCCGTCGCCTCGCGCAGCGTGGTGCGCCGGGTGATGAGCGTGAAGTCCGCGAACTTCAGCTTGAGCTGCACGACGCGGCCCTTGAGCGCGGCGCGCCGCAGCCGCCGGGCCACCCGCAGGGCCTGCGCGTGCACGTGCGGCTTGAGCGCCTCCGGGCCCGTCAGGTCCTCGTCGAAGGTGTCCTCCGCGCCCACGCTCTTGGCCGCCCGGTCCGGCACCACGTCCCGCGCGTCGATGCCGTGCGACAGCTCCCACAGGTGCTTCGCGCTCGCCGCGCCGAAGCGCTCCTCCAGCCAGCCCACGTCGCGCGCCGCCACGTCGCCAATGGTGACGAGCCCCGCGCGCTTCATCGCCTCCTCCGTCTTGGGCCCCACGCCCCACAGCCGCGACACCGGCAGCCCGGCGAGGAACGCCACCGTCTCCTCCGGGCGCACCTCGCGCTGGCCGTTGGGCTTCGCCAGGTCGGAGGCGATCTTCGCCACGAACTTCGCCGTGGCGATGCCCGCGGACGCCGGCAGGTTCAGCTCGTGGGTGATCTCCTTGCGGATCCGCTTCGCGATGTCCGCCGCCGCGCCGAACAGCCCCACCGACGCGGTGACGTCCAGGAAGGCCTCGTCCAGCGACAGGGGTTCAATCAGCGGCGTGTACCGCTCGAAGATGGCGAACACCTGCTCGCTGGCCTCCGCGTAGGCGGAGAAGCGCGGCTTCACCACGATGGCGTGCGGCGCCTGCTTCACCGCGCGCGCCATGGGCATCGCGCTGCGCACCCCGAAGGGCCGCACCTCGTAGGACGCGGCCACCACCACGCCGCGCTGTGCATGCCCGCCAACGATGACCGGCTTGCCCCGCAGGGACGGGTTGTCGCGCTGCTCGACGGACGCATAGAAGGCGTCCATGTCCACGTGGAGGATGGCTCGCATGGCGTGAGTCACTCTAGTGGTCCCCTCTGACAGTGCGAGCCATGAAGACCCTCACCGAATACCTCTGGTTCGAGACGAAGGCCCGCCGCGAGCTGGTGCGGCTCACGGACACCGTGGCCACCCTGGTGAAGAAGAGCGGCATCCAGGAGGGCATGGCGCTGGTGTCCGCCATGCACATCACCGCGGGCGTCTTCGTCAACGACGACGAGCCCGGCCTCCACGAGGACCTCTGGGACTGGCTCCAGCACCTGGCGCCCCACGGCCCGGACTACCGCCACCACCGCACCGGCGAGGACAACGGCGACGCCCACCTGAAGTCGATGCTCGTCCACCATCAGGTGCTGCTCCCCGTCACCGCCGGCAAGCTCGACCTGGGCCCGTGGCAGCAGGTCTTCTACGCGGAGTTCGACGGCCAGCGCCGCAAGCGCGTCATCGTCAAGGTGATGGGCGACTAGCGAGCGACCGGCCACGACAGCCCGTGGCGCCCAAGCTCCGCCACCAGGTCCGGCGGCAGGGGGCTCTCCACCTTCAGGGGCTGCTTCGTCACCGGGTGCGGCACGGTGAGCGAGCGGGCGTGCAGGAAGAAGCGCCCCAGCTCCGGCGCCTCGCGGCCGCCGTAGAGCGCGTCCCCCACGAGCGGCGCGCCCACGCCCGCCAGGTGCGCGCGCACCTGGTGCAGCACGCCCGTCAGGATCTTCACCTCCACGAGGCTGTAGTCCCCGGCGCGGGCCAGCACCTGGAAGTGGGACAGCGCCTCGCGGGCGTCCTCGGCGCCGTAGGGGGCGGGCTCCACGCGGTCCGGGTGGCGCGGGTGGTGGCGCAGGGGCACCTCCACCTCGCCCTCGTCCGCCAGCGGGCCCGTCACCAGGGCCAGGTAGCGCTTGTCCACCGCGCGGGTGCTGAAGGCCTCGCGCACGGCGGTCCAGGCCTCACGCGTGCGGGCCGCCACGAGGACGCCGGACGTCTCCACGTCCAGCCGGTGGCACAGGCCGCCCTCGCGCGGGTCCTGGGACGCCTGCGCGACCTCCGGGAAGCGCGCCACCAGGGCGTTGGCCACCGTGCCCGTCTCGCCCGGCTGCAGGGGGTGCGAGGGCCGGCCGGCGGGCTTGTCCACGAAGAGCAGGGCGGGGTCCTCGTGCAGGACGGCGAGCGGGAGGGCCGCGTCGGGCACGGCCTCGCGCGGGGCCTCCTCCACCGTCACGGCGACCTGCTGGCCGGCGGTGACGGTGAGCCCCTTCTTCGCGGTGCGGCCGTCCACGCGCACCTGGCCCTCTTCGAAGAGGCGCTTGAGGCGCGCGCGGGACAGGCCCAGGGCCTCGCCCACGAACAGGTCCACCCGCTGGCCCGCCTTCGCGGCGTCCACGGTGAGGGTGTGCGTCGTCGTCGTGGTCACTCGGAGAGGGCCTCGTAGACTTCCTCGGCCGTCTGGAACCGGTCGTCCGGCTCCTTGCGGATGAGGCGATGGGCCACCCGCGCCAGCTGCGGGTCGCCATGCAGGTTGAGCGCGAGCAGCGGCGGAGGTTCCGTCTCCAGCACCTGACGCCACAGCTCGTGGGGCGTCTTCGCGTCGAACGGCGGACGCCCGCTCATCAGCTCGTACAGGATGACGCCCAGGCTGTACAGGTCCGCGCGGCCGTCCAGCGGCTCCCCGAGGATCTGCTCCGGGGCCATGTACCGCCAGGTGCCCACCAGCTTGCCGTCCGCGGTGATGCCCGCGTCGTCGGCGAGGAACTTGGCCAGGCCGAAGTCCATCAGCCGCACCTGGCGGTCGTCGTCCACCATGATGTTGGACGGCTTGAGGTCGCGGTGCACCAGCCCGTGGCCGTGGATGTACGCGAGCGCCTCGCACACCTGGAGCATGGCGTCCTTCAGCTTGCCCATGCGCTCCGGGCGGTTGAGGTCCGCCAGCCTCGGGGGCGAGGCGTGCGCGGGCGGCTGCGGCGTGCGCGGGGCCGCGCGGCGCGGCTCCACCCCGCGCAGCCCGTCCGCGTCCGGGTCGTCCTCCGAGGCGCCGTGGTAGCTGGCCAGGTCCTCGCTGGGGGCCTCCTCGGCGAAGGCGTTGAGGTCGAAGGTGCCGTCGTCCTCGCTGGCGTCGTCCGCGTCCTCGTCCGGGCCGTCCTCGCTGCCGAAGTCGTCGTCCGCGGTGCGGCGGAGGGTGAGCGGGAAGCGCGACGAGGGCGTGGGCGTGTGCAGGTCGTTGAAGCTCACGTCCAGGTAGTGGCGCAGCGTGAGCCCTTCGATGAGCTCCATGGCCAGGTAGGGCTGGCCCGCGTGGACGCCGGCCTCGAAGACCTTCACGACGTTGGGGTGGGCCAGGTCCGCCAGCGTCTCGAACTCGCGCGCGAGCCTCCGGGCCGCGCGGTCATCCAGCGACGGACCCGTCGACAGGAGCTTCAGCGCGACCTCGTCGTTGCTGCGGCGGTCCAGGGCCCGATAGACGGTCCCGGCCCCGCCACTGCCGAGCGTCTCCAGCACGCGGTAGGGACCAATGGCCTTGAGAGGCATGGGAGCGCGGATCCTACGGATCCCGTCATGCCAGGGTCAAACACGCAAACACCGCGTGAGCGGCAGCGGACCCCGGGCCCCTGGACGATTTCACTTTTCCGGTGATCCATGGGAAAGCTCACCGCTCATGCAACTGGGGAAGTACCAGCTGGTGCGGAAGCTCGCCTCGGGGGGGATGGCCGAGGTGTTCCTCGCGAAGGCGGCGGGGCCCCGCGGGTTCGAGAAGACGCTGGTGCTCAAGCGCATCCTGCCGCACCTGGCGGAGGACGAGGCGTTCGTGGAGATGTTCCTGGGCGAGGCGCAGCTGGCCGCCCGGCTGGACCACCCGAACGTGGTGCAGATCTTCGACTTCGGCGAGGTGGACGGCAGCTACTTCCTGGCGATGGAGTTCATCGACGGGCCCACGCTGCGCAGGCTCATCAAGCGCTCCCTGGAGCTGAAGCAGCCGCTGCCCGCGGGCGTGTGCGCGAAGATGGTGGCCGCCGCGGCGGAGGGGCTGGCGTTCGCGCACGAGCTGGCGGACCCGGAGACGGGGGCGCCGCTGGGGCTGGTGCACCGGGACATCAGCCCGGAGAACGTGCTGGTGTCGCGCCAGGGCGCGGTGAAGGTGGTGGACTTCGGCATCGCGAAGGTGGCGGGGCAGGGGCACCGCACGCAGACGGGCGTGGTGAAGGGCAAGGTGGCGTACATGCCGCCGGAGCAGCTCCAGGCCCGGCCCATGGATGGGCGCGTGGACGTGTACGCGCTGGGCATCGTGCTCTACGAGCTGCTCACCGGGAAGCGCCCGTTCGACGCGACGACGGACGTGGGCATGATGCAGGCCATCCTCTTCGAGCCCTTCGTGCCCGTGGCGCGGCGCCGGCTGGACGTGCCGGACGCGTTGCAGCGCATCCTGGAGCGGGCGCTCGCGAAGGACCGGGTGGACCGGTATCCGGACTGCCGGGCGCTCCAGGCGGACCTGGAGCGCTTCGTGCTGTCGCTGGGCGAGCCGGTGGGCGCGTACCAGATTGCCCGGCTGGTGGTGCAGGTGATGGAGGGCGTGGAGCCGCTGCCTCCGGCGCCCGCGCCCGCGAAGGGGCGGGAGACGGCGGCGCTGGTCCCCGCGGCGGAGGCCGTGACGACGCCCATGCCCGGCCGGGTGGGCACGGCGTGGGAGCCGGTGGCCTCGCGGGCATCCATGGAAGCGCCCGCGGTGACGGCGTCGGAGAACGACGTGCCGTCGAGCCGGCTCGATGCGGCGACGGATCCGGCGACGCCGTCGGCGGGGAGCCTGGTACCGGCGCCCCGGCCCGAACGGTCCACCTGGTTCAAACCGGTGGATGTTTCGGAGTCCGGCAAGTCCCCGGCGACGCCGCGTGCCTCCCGGAAGATGGCGGTGGGCGCCGTGGCGTTCGTGAGCGTGGCTGGGCTCGTGGGTGGACTGGCGCTGTGGGGCGGGAGGGAGAGGTCCCCTGCGCCCGTGAGTCCGTCCACGCCGGTGGCTCGGAAGGACGACGGTGCCGTGAAGCCGCTGGAGCCCCAGCCGCCGCCCGCGCCGGAGCTGCGCGCGGAGCCCGTGCCCCCCGCCTCCACGAGCGCGGACAGCGGCACTCCGGTCGCCGTGTCCGAGGTGCAGCCCGTGCCGGGTGAAGCCGTGGAGGCGCGCGATGCGGGCCAGGGGGTGGAGGTGGAGCCGCCTCCGTCGCCAGCTCGGCGCCTCGCGGTCGCCGTGAAGCCCGCGACGGCCAGCACGGGCACCGCGAGCGTCCGCCGAACGGTGCTTTCGCCCCGCCGCACCCTGCCCAAGGGCAGGGTGGAGTTCCGGGTCCGTCCGTTCGGCACGGTGTACCTGGACGGCAAGAACCTGGGGCAGACGCCCTTCGCCGCCGTGGAGGCGACGGAGGGCTCGCATCAGGTGCGCGTCGTGAACAAGGACCTGGGCAAGGACGTGACGCGCGCCTTCGAGGTGAAGGCGGGGCAGGACAACGTGTTCAAGCTCAACCTCGCGGCGGAGTGAGCGGGCCGCCCAGGGCAGCGACCGTCGCGAGCCCGCGCTTCACCGGCCACCTTCCGTCGCCGCGGTGGATTCCCCCGCCAGGAAGTACGTCGTGACGGCGCCCGCGGACGCCGCCAGCGCCGTACCGAAGAGGACGTTCGCCACGACCGCCTGGCCCCGCGCGTCGTCTAGATGCCCGCCCACGTCCGCGGACAGCTCCGCATCGCGCGCGGAGTTCACGTTTCCGCGCGACTGGAGCCCGAAGATGGACCCCACGCCGCCCGCCACCACCCCCGTGCCCAGGAGCACCCACGACACCGTCGGCACCCGGCGCGCCCCTCGCTCACGGGCGTCCGTCTTCAAGTCCACCCCCGGAGCTGGAGCAGGCGCCGCCGCGACCTGGGGCGGATTCAGCGCCGCCGGCTTCTCCTCCGGCGGCCTCACCGGTGCATCCGCCTGCTTCTCCACCGCCGCGCGCTTCCGCCGCACCTCGCTCCGCACCGACTCGAAGTCCCCCTCCACCTTGGGAGACACCTTCGCCGGCAGCCTCGCCTCCGGCGTCAGCAGCAGCCCCGCCCGGAACGACGCCAGCGCCTCGTCGCGGCGCCCCAGGTCCGCCAGGATGACGCCCTCGTAGATGGCCGCCGCGCCGCGCTCCTCGTCGGACCGGGCCAGCCGCCGCGCCCGGGCCACCGTCGCCAGCGCCTGCTCGGACTCCAGGTCCTCGTAGAGCCGGGCCGCCTCCGCCATCGCCGCGTCGAAGTACGTGCCCGTCGGCCGGGCCTCCGCCGCCTCCGTCGCCTGCCCGAGCGCCGGACCCGCCCCCAACACCCAGCACCCGAGCAGCCCACCCAGCAGTCGGAAGGAGGGCAGGGCATGAAGAGTTTTCATGGAAACCCACTCCAGCCGCTCCCTGTCCCCTCTCGAACCGTTCAACCTGGGCAGGCGACCAGCCAACACCCCCGAGGGACCGGGCGGCCACGCGCCCGTGGACGCGACGCGGCGCCGCCGCTAGGGTGCGCGGCTTCATGGATCGCCCCACCGTGTTGCCCACCGCTCTCGAGGTCCAGGTCAAGGCCCGGCCACTCCCGCGCCACGTGGGCATCATCATGGACGGCAACGGCCGCTGGGCGGAGCTCCGGGGCCAGCCCCGGCTGGAGGGCCACCGCGAGGGCAGCGTGAGCGTCCGGGAGGTCACCCGCACCGCCCGCCGCCTGGGCGTCCAGGCCCTCACCCTCTACGCCTTCTCCTCCCAGAACTGGGCCCGCCCGCCGGAAGAGGTCGCCGGGCTGATGGACCTCCTGCGCGAGTACCTGGAGTCCGAGCGCGGCGAGATCCTCGACAACGGCATCCGCCTCAACGCCATCGGCGAGGTGGACAAGCTGCCGCGCTACGTCCGCGAGCCCCTGGAGCGCCTGCGGGCCGACTCCGCCCACAACACGGGCATGGTGCTCACCCTGGCGCTCTCCTACGGCGGCCGCGAGGAGCTGCTGCGCGCCGCGCGCGAGCTGGCCGGGGCCGCCGCCCGCGGCGAGCTGGACCCCGCGCACCTGGACGCCAACGACCTGGAGTCGCGGCTGTGGACCGCCGGGCTGCCGCCGGTGGACCTCATCGTGCGCACCAGCGGCGAGCAGCGCATCTCCAACTTCCTGCTCTGGCAACTGGCGTACGCCGAGCTGTGCTTCACCGACGCCCTGTGGCCTGACTTCCGCACCGAGGAGTTCCTGCGCTGCCTGTCGCAGTACCAGGGCCGCGAGAGGCGCTTCGGTCTGACGTCCGCCCAGGTCAACCGGGACGACACCCCCCAGCGGGCCAAGGCGTGAACGAGAAGAACAAGAACCTCCTCATCCGCGTTGTCACCGGCGTCACCCTCCTGCCGCTGGTGCTCCTGCTCCTGTTCCTCGGCGGGTACTACAGCGCCATCCTCCTGGGCGGCGCCGCCGCGGTCTGCGCCGGGGAGTACTACTTCATCACGCAGAAGCGCCTGGGCGCCGCCGCCTGGGTGGGCATGGCCTTCGCCTTCGTGATGCCGCTGCTGCCGCTGCGGGACGCCGCGCGCACGGGCGAGACGGCCTTCTGGCTGACGTCCGTCTTCTTCTTCTTCGCGTGGATCTACAACCTGTTCCGGGGCTCGCTCGCGGAGGCGCCCGGCCGGGCCGCGCACCTCGTCACGGGCTTCCTCTACGGCTCCATCGGCCTCACCGCGCTGTCCGCGCTGCGCCTGCTCCCCGGGGAGGGGCACGCCTGGGTCATCTGCGCGCTCACCATCACCTGGGCCAACGACACGCTGGCGTACTTCGCCGGCCGCTTCCTCGGGAAGCACAAGCTCTACCCCGCGGTGAGCCCGAACAAGACGTGGGAGGGCTTCTTCGGCGGCATGGTGGGCTCCGTGCTGGGCATGTTCATCGCCAAGCTCGGCTTCTTCCCCCTCTTCACCGTGTGGGACTGTGTGCTGCTGGGCATCGCCGGTGGCCTGCTGGGCCCCGTGGGCGACCTGTGCGAGTCCATGCTCAAGCGGGCCTACGGCGTGAAGGACTCCGGGAGGCTCATTCCCGGCCACGGCGGCGTGCTGGATCGCATCGACGCGCTCATCTTCAACGCGCCGCTGGTGTTCGTCTATGTGCAGTTCGTGAGGCACCTGCTGCCGTAAGTGCCTGATTTCGCGCCTGCTCGCCCGCCTTGCGCCTCGCGTTGTGCGTTGTCCGTCCCGGGGGGCGCGATTACTCTTCCGCCCATGCTCCAGAACCTCGGGTTCTTCATCCTCCTCTTGGGCGTGCTCGTCACGGTGCATGAGCTTGGCCACTTCCTCGTGGCCAAGGCCTGCGGGGTGAAGGTCCTCAAGTTCTCCATCGGCTTCGGGCCCAAGCTCATCGGCTTCACCAAGGGCGAGACGGAGTACCAGGTGGCGCTGCTGCCCCTGGGCGGCTTCGTGAAGATGGCCGGCGACCTACCCCACGAGGAGCTCCCGCCGGAAGAGGCGGCCCGGGGCTTCCTGGCGCAGCCGCCCTGGAAGCGCGGCCTGATTGTCCTGGCGGGCCCGGCCTTCAACCTGCTGTTCCCCATCCTCGTCTACTTCTTCGTCTTCCTGGGGCCCCAGGAGACGCTGTCCACGCGCGTGGGCATGGTGTCGCCGGACATGGCCGCCGCCGCGGCGGACATCCGCCCCGGGGACCGCATCCTGTCCGTGGAGGGCGAGCCGGTCCGCACCTTCGACGACATGCGCGACGCGTTCGTCGGCAAGTTCGACCGCCCCGTCCCCATCACCCTGGAGCGAGACGGGCAGCAGCGCGTGGTGGAGGTGACGCCGGAGAAGAGCTCGGAGGTGTCCCCGGTGGACACCGTCGAGCGCGGGATGATTGGCGTGAGCCCCTACCCGCAGCCGCCGGTGGTGGGCGTGCCGGCCACGTCCCCCGCGGCCGCCGCGGGCCTCAAGACCTTCGACCGCGTGCTGTCCGTCAACGGCGTGCACGTGCAGGACGAGGCGGCCCTCTACCGGGAGGTGGCCAAGGTGCCGGAGGGCACCCCCATGGCGCTGAGCGTGGCGCGCCTGGCCCCCGTGGACGTGGGCGCCGTGACGGGCCGGCTCCCGGAGGTGGTGAAGGTGTCCCTGCCGCGGCAGCCCGGCGAGGGCGCGGCGGCGCTGGGCGCGGAGGCCGTGGACCTCTACGTGGCGAGCGTGGCCTCGGGCAGCGCGGCGGAGGCCGCGGGCATCGCGCCGGGCGACCGCATCGTCGCCATCAACGGCATGCCGCTGAAGTCCTTCAACAAGCTCTCGACGGTGCTCAACGGCCTCCAGACAGAGCCCTTCACGCTCACCTGGCGCGGGGCGCGGGGCGAGCGCACGGAGAAGCTGGCGCAGGCGCCGCTCAAGACGCGCGACGACTACGGCCAGACGAGCGCGCCGGTGGTGCTGGGCGTGCGCCCGTGGTCCTACAGCAGCGCGGACCTGCCCCCGGTGGAGAAGGTGACCATCGACCTGGGCCCGGCCGCCGCCTTCAAGGAGGCCGTGCTCATCGTCCCGAAGATCGTGGGACAGATGGTGCAGGTGCTGGGCGGGCTGTTCGTGGGCAAGGTGTCGCCCAGCACGATTGGTGGCCCCATCATGATGTACCAGCTGGCCGCCAAGAGCGCCGAGCAGGGTCTGGACAGCTTCCTCAACCTGATGGCCATCATCTCCATCAACCTGGGCGTGATGAACCTCCTGCCCATCCCGGTGCTGGACGGCTTCCACCTGCTGTCCGCGGCCTGGGAGGGCGTCCGCCGCCGCCCCATCCCCGTGCGCGTGCGCGAGGTGGCGAACATGGTGGGCCTGGCGCTGCTCATCCTGCTCATGCTGCTGGCCGTGACCAACGACGTGACCCGCTAGCGAGGTGATGATGCCTGGACGGACCGCGCTCCTGCTCCTGGGGATGGGCCTGTGCGCTGGCTGCGCGTCGCGCGCGGCGAAGCCCCAGCCGCCGGAGACCGCCTCCGGCGACGAGGGCAGGGTCACGCGCCGCGAGAAGATGCCGCGCAACTACCTGGGCGAGGGCCTCGCGTCCTTCTACGGCCCCGGCCTCCACGGCCGGCGCACCGCCAGCGGGGAGAAGTTCAACCAGAACGCCTTCACCGCCGCGCACCGCACGGCGCGCTTCGGGTCGTGCGTGAAGGTGATGAACATGGAGAACGGCCGCCAGGTGGAGGTGCGCGTCAACGACCGCGGCCCCTTCGTGGATGGCCGCATCATCGACGTGTCGAAGGCCGCGGCGAAGGCGCTGGGCATGCTGGACAAGGGCCTGGCGCGCGTGCGGCTGTACCGGTGCGGCAGCGACCGCGTGTCGCAGGTGCCGGTGGACTTCTGGGCCGCTCCGGCCTGAGTGCCTTGAAACGAAAGAAGGGATGTCGCCTGTGTTGCTCGCGCTGGACACCTCCACGCTGACGCTGTCGCTTGCCCTGGTGGAACGCCAGGGGGACGCCGTGCGCGCCGTGGAGCACGTGGTGGTGCCTCCGCCGGACAAGCAGAGCGAGCTCCTCCCCGGCGTCGTCGGGGAGCTGCTCCAGCGCCACGGGCTGACGCTGAAGGACCTGGAGGGGCTCGCGGTGGGCCTGGGGCCGGGGTCCTTCACCGGCCTGCGCATCGGCCTGGCCACGGTGAAGGCGCTGGCGTACGCCACGGGCCTCAAGGTGGCCGGCGCGTCCTCCCTGGCGGCGGTGGCGCTGGAGGGGCCGGAGGGCGTGCCGCTGTTCTGCCTCGCCGTGGCGCGCAAGGATGACCTCTACCTGGGCGCCTACCGCCGCGTGGGCCACGCCGTGGAGGCGCTGGCGCCGGAGACGGCCATGTCGCCGGAGGAGGTGGCGCAGCGCATGGCCGCCGAACCGGCGGCGGTGGCGCTGGGGCCGGCGCTCGCGGACTACCGCCAGGCGCTGGAGAAGCACGGCGTCGCGCCGCACCGGCTGTTGTCCGGCCCGTCCTTCCCGTCCGCGGTGGAGGTGGGGCGGCTGGCGAAGCTGCCGGAGGCGTACTCCCAGGAGGCGCTGTTCGCCCTGGAGCCGCACTACGTCCGCGCCTCCGAGCCGGAGCGCAACCCGAAGTTCCCCCCGCTGCCGGGCCCCGCGCCCACGGCGCGGCTGAAGGAAGACTGACGTCTCCGCCTGGAGGGCGCCTCGCCGTGCTCGCGCGGGCGGGGGCGCTGACGTAAAGGAGCCCCGCATGAGAGAGAACCTTCGGATTGGCGTGGTGGGCGCCACGGGCGTGGTGGGCCGCGAGGTGCTGGCGAACCTGTACGCGCGCGACGTGCCGGTGGAGCAGGTGCAGGCCTTCGGCTCGGAGCGCTCCAACGGCCTGGAGGTGGAGTACGGCGAGGACACGCTGGAGGTGGAGCGGGCCTCGGCGGACGCCTTCCGGGGCCTCCACGTCGTGCTGCTGGCCACGCCGGCGGAAGCCTCCCGCACGCTGGCCCCGGCCGCCCAGGCCGCGGGCGCGTGGGTGGTGGACGCGAGCAGCGCCTTCCGGAGCGACGGCAACGTGCCGCTCATCCTCCCGGGCTTCAACACGGAGGCCCTGGGCCCGGGCTTCAGCTTCAAGGGCCGGGTGGTGAGCCTGCCGGGCGTCGTCACCAGCGCCACCGTCCACCTGGTGGAGCCGCTGCGCCGCGCGTTCGGCGTGGTGCGCGCGCAGGTGACGGCGCTGATGGGGGCCTCCAGCGCGGGCGTGCGCGGCATCGCGGAGCTGGAGAAGCAGACCGCGGACCTCCTCTCCGGCCGCGAGCCGGAGCCGCAGGCCTTCCCGCACCGCGTGGGCTTCAACCTGGTGCCCCAGGTGGGCGGCTTCATGGTGAACAGCCCCTGGACGGAGGAGGAGGGCGGCTGGACGCTGGAGGCCGCGCGCCTGTTCTCCGCCCTGGGCGAGACGCCCGTGCTGGCAGGCACCGCCGTGCAGGTGCCCACCTTCCACGGCCATGGCCTCACCGTGAACGTGCAGCTGAAGAAGCCGGGGCCCGTGGAGCAGGTGCGCGCCGCCCTGAAGACGTCCCCGTCCCTCAAGGTGCTGGACACCCCCGGCGAGCGCGTCTACCCCATGCCCATGCTGGTGATGAGCGACCCGGCCGTCCAGGTGGGCCGGGTGCGCGCCTTCCCCCAGGCTCCGGAGTGGGTGACGCTCTTCGCGTCCGTGGACAACGCCGGCCGGGCCGCCTCCCACCTGGTGGACGCGGGCCTCAAGCTGGCGGAACGCCCCGCCTGACAATTTGGCAAAGCCCCCGGGGGCACCTTGCCTGTTTGGCGCGCGAACCCGGGATTTTCCTTGGGGGGCAGGGCGTCCGGACGGGCCTTGAGGGTGGCCCCGCCCTTGCTAGCCTCTGGCCCATCCATGCGCCTTCCATTCATTGGCCTCCTGCTCTTCGCGTCCACGGCCGTGGCCCAGACGGGGCCCGCGGTGACGTTCACGAGCTCGACCACCAGCACCACGGGGCTCACCATCACCGTGCCCCAGGGTGAGTGTGGCACGCAGCGCCGCTTCAACTGGTCGCGCACGGCGACCCCCCCGTGTGATGACGCGCTCTACATCTTCGCCACCACGGGGAGCTGTGGGGTGAAGCCCGCCGCCACGGACCTGACCCTGCAGACGCTGGGCACGTCCAGCTCGACGACGAGCGGCACCGTGAGCTTCAGCGTGTCGCAGCTGCTCGCCGCGCGCGGCAACGGCGCGGACGCGGGCACCGTGACGACGTGCGACAGCCAGACGACGGAGATCTCCTTCAACCTCTGCGCGTCCTCGCGGCGGCTGGGCGGCGCGCTTGGCACCGAGTGCCTGGAGACCTACTCCAACGTGGGCGCCCCCGCCTACGTGGTGAAGTACGACCCCGTCAAACCTGCGGCGCCGACCATCGCCAAGGTCATCGCCCGGGACGCGGCGCTGTCGGTGCAGGTGGACGGCGCGGAGGATGACTCCACCGTCGTGGTGGTGGCGGCGATGGTGGGCACGGCGGGCAGCGACGCCGGCACGGACACCGACGCCGGCACGGACACCGACGCCGGCACGGAGGCGGACGGTGGGACGGACGTGGATGCCGGGACGGACGTGGACGCGGGGACGGAGGGCGGGCAGGGGCTGGTGGGGCCGCTGGCGCTGGAGGGCACCACGGGGCCGGTGACGCGCGTCACCAAGGCGGCCGGCGAGGGCAACGTCGTCGTCAGCGGCCTCACGAATGGCGTGACGTACCGGCTCGAGGCGACCATCATCGACGCCGCGGGCAACGAGAGCGACGCGTCCGCCCCGGTGGATGCGATGCCCGTGAAGAGCAATGGCTTGTTCGACGCGTATAAGGATGCTGGCGGCGAGGAGCGCGGCGGGTGCGCCGCGGCCGGTGGCGGCATCGCGGGTGGCGCGGTGCTGGCCGCGCTGGGCCTCTGGCTGTCGTCTCGGAGGAAGGTGTCATGAGCAGCAGGGCTGTGGGCCTGGGAGTCGCGGCGCTTCTCTTGGCGGTACCGGCGGTGGCGCAGGAGCTGAACATCCCCACGCGCTCCCCGCGCACGGGCGCGGTCATCTTCCGCGGTGGCGGCTACAAGCCGCGCATCGACTCCGAGAAGGTCTTCCAGGAGAACGGCAAGACGCCGTACAAGGACACCTTCGATGACGCGACGCTGCTGCTCATCGAGGGGGAACTCCAGCGCTTCTTCTACCAGGGCATCGGCACGGCGGGCCTGGGCCTGGGGCTGGGCTACGCGGAGAAGTACGTGGACGCGAAGCTGGAGGACGGCTCGGTGTCGGCCGACAAGGCGGCGCTGAAGGTGCTGCCCATCCAGCTCAACGCCTTCTACAAGTTCGACTACGCGGCCTTCCGCTGGGGCATCCCGCTGGTGCCGTACGCCAAGCTGGGGCTCATCTACAGCCCGTGGTGGATGACCACGGGCAGCGCCACGGAGATGGTGGACGGCGTCAAGGCCAGCGGCGGCAAGTGGGGCTGGGCGGGCACCGCGGGCGTGTCGTTCCTCCTGGACGTGCTGGAGCCGCGCTTCGCGCGCGACTTCGACTCGGACCTGGGCGTGAACCACTCGTACCTCTTCGCCGAGTACACCCACGCGGACGTGAACAACTTCGGCGGAAAGGGCCTGAACCTGGGCAGCCGGCGCTGGATGTTCGGGCTGGCGTTGGACTACTAACCGAAAGGCCCATGGCCTCCCGACCCCACGCGCTCCCGTCCCCGCTTCGCCTCCTCCTCCTGCTGGCCGCCGTGGGCCTGGCGGCCACCGGCTGCCGGGGCGTGAGGCCGGACCTGGGGCCGGAGCGCACGCTGGAGGCGGGGGTGCCGGAGGCCTTCGGCGCCACCTCGGCGAAGGCGCCCTCCGTCACCTGGGACTTCGGGGATGGCACGGCGCCCCAGACGGCGCCGGGCGTGAAGCACGCGTGGGCCACCGCCGGCCGCTACACGGTGCGGGCGCTGGACGGGGAGAAGGAGCTGGCCCGGGTGGTGCTCACCGTGGTGCCGCGCCCGGTCTTGCGCGCGGTGCCCGCGGACGCGCAGACGGTGCTGTGGGTGCCCCGCCTGCGCGGCAACGTGGAAGGGCTGGTGGACTTCTACGAGCGGCTGGTGGGCGAGGCCAACGCGAGCCGCACGCTGGCGGACACGCCGCTCGTCCCGCTGCTCCTGCGCGGCCTGGCGACCGGCCCCTCGGAGGTGGACCCCGAGGAGGGCTTCGGCTTCTTCATCCTGCCGGACTTCGACGGCGTGGTGGCGCTGCTGGGCGTGACGGACTCGCGGGCGGCGCTCGCGGCCGTGGCGCGCGAGCTGCGCGACGCCGGCCACCGGGTGCTGCCCCGCGAGGACGGCAGCGCACGCGTGGATCCGGTGGACGGCGGCCGCTCCATGCTGCTGTTCGCGGACCGGGGCTACGTGTACCTCGCGGTGCCGGACTCGCCGGCCGCGCCGGAGCCCGGGGAGACGGTGAAGGCGCTGGCGGTGGAGGAGGCTCCGGACGTGGAGCTCGTGCGCCGCCAGGTGGAGGCGCTGTCCGGGCCGGGCTTCTCCGAGAACGCGCTCCTGGGGGAGCTGCGCGGCAAGGTGCGCGACGGCAGCGTGCTCCTCTTCTCCGCGCCGCCGGTGCCGGAGGCGGAGAAGGACGACATGCCGGTGCGCGGCTTCTTCGGCGCGCTCGCGGTGCAGGCGGACCAGGCGGAGCTGGACGGCTTCCTGTCCTCGTCCCGGCCGCTGCTGGGGGGCACGCCGGGGCCGGCTTCGCGGCTGTTGGGGCGCGCGGCGGTGGGGCCGGTGGCGGCGGCGCAGCTGTCGGTGCCCCCGGAGGAGCTGGCGCGGCTGGTGTTCGGCTCGCCCGATTCACCCCGGCGGCAGCGGACGCTGGAGCGCTGGCGCACGCAGGGGCTGGACGCGGAGCCCCTCCTGAAGGCGCTGCGCGGCGACGTGGCCATGCTCGTCTACTTCGACGCGGCGGCCTTCTTCCAGAGCTTCATCCGGGACCAGCGCCCCGCGCCCAAGGGCACGGTGGTGATGGAGGCGGGCCTCGCGTCCGTGCAGCCGGTGCTCCAGCTCATCCAGAAGCAGCTGCAGGACAACGGGCTCGCCTTCCAGAAGGAGGCGCAGGGCAGCACCACGCGCTTGCGCACGCGGCTGCTGGAGCAGCCGGTGTCGCTCACGCTCACCCCGGAGCGCGCCACGCTGGAGGCCGGCGAGGTGCTCACCGGCCGCGACTCGGGTGACGTGGGCGCGACGCTGCGCACGCGCTTCGGCGCGGAGGCGTTCGGCCCGGGCCACCTGTCGCTGATGGTGGACATGGGGCGGCTCAGGGCGGACCTCGCCGGCGCGCGCGCGGTGCCGGGCGTGGGCGCGGCGCAGCTCCTGGCGAGCCAGGTCTTCGTGACGGCGCTCCTGGAGCGGCTCACCCCGTTCGAATACGGGTTCCTCGACTTCGCCCCCGTGGAGGGCGGCGGCCGGCTCCAGGGCCGCGTCGTGCTGCGCGAGCGCTAGAACCCACGCCAGGAGGCATCAGGCCATGCCGGTGACGGTGCTGTACTTCGCCGCGGCCCGCGAGCTCGCGGGCCTGTCCCGTGAGTCGCTGGACGTGCCGCCCGGGGCGCGCGTCGCGGACGTCCTCTCGCAGCTCGCGGCGAAGCACCCGCCGCTGGCGCCGCTGCTGCCGCACCTGCGTGTGGCGGTGCAGCAGCGGTTCGTGCCGCTGGACGCGCCGGTGTCGCCGGACGCGGAGCTGGCGCTGATTCCGCCCGTGGCGGGCGGGGCGCCGGGGCTCTTCGCGGTGGTGGGCCGGCCGCTCCAGCTGTCGGAGGTGGTGGACGCGGTGGCCTCGGAAGGGGCGGGCGGGCTGGTGACGTTCTCCGGCGCCGTGCGCGACCAGACGAAGGGCCGGCGCGTGCTGCGCCTGGAGTACGAGGCCTACGCGCCCATGGCGGAGGCGAAGCTCGCGGAGATTGGCGACGAGGTGGCCCGCACGTGGCCGGGGACGCGGCTGGCCATCGTGCACCGCGTGGGCACGCTGGTGCCGGGCGAGCTGGCGGTCGTCATCGCCGCGGCCTCCGCGCACCGCAAGGAGGCCTTCCGCGGCTGTGAGTACGCCATCGAGCGGCTCAAGCAGGACGTGCCCATCTGGAAGAAGGAGTTCTTCGAGGACGGCGAGGTCTGGGTGGGTCTGGGCCCCTGAGCTAGCGCACGCCGAAGCTGGCGGGGACGGTGACGCGCGCGCCGCCGTCCTGCTGCCGCGCGGCGCGCTCGGCCTCCGTCAGCGGCTTGAGCGGCTGGTCCAACCCCAGCGTCTTCCGCCGCGCCTCCTCCCGGTCCTGGGCCGCCTGTAGCGCGCGCGCGTTGCTCGCGGCGATGCGCGCCGGGTCCGGCCCCATGGCGAGGAAGGCGACGGGCGCGCTCAGGAAGAGGATGGCCACGGTGACGAGCCAGGCCACGTCCCGCGCGCGGAAGCGTCCCGCGCGCTCCTTCACCACCGACGGCTGCACCAGGAGCCTCAGCTCGCCCTCCACGAGCCGCAGCGTCATGCCCTCGTGCAGCTCCACCGCCGCGCGGCCAGGGGGGCCGGTCAGCTCCTCCGGGCCCACCGGGTGGAAGGCGTCGCCCTTGACGCTCTTCTCCACGCGCGCGGACGGCGGCACGTGGATGCGCCAGCCCTTCGGGGTGCGCTCGGCGAGGAGGAACGGCTCCTCCGGCAGCGTGAAGCCGTAGAGGGGCAGGGGGGCCGTCTCGTCCGGCGCGGCGTGGACCTGGGCCTGCTCGGGGCCATAGCTCCAGGCCTCCGCCAGGGAGGTGCCCCAGTACAGCTCGCAGAAGAGTCCGCCGTCCGCCACCGGGGCGGAGCGCGTGGAAGGCGTGGACATGTGGGGCCGGAGCATAAGGCCTTCGCGGCCGCCCGGCCCGGCTTCGTCGGGCCGGACGTCCCCTGGCCGACGGGCGGCCTGCGCCTCGGGCGCCCGCCAGCTCCTCGAGCAGCCCCTCCCGCGCCTCGAAGTGCAGCGGCTTCACCAGGTGAGTGTCGAAGCCACGGCCTTGGAGCGCTGCCGGTCCGCCCCCTGGCCGTACCTCGTCACTGCCACCGGCTTGAGGGCGCGGGGCCCTGGTGCCGGTGTGCGAGAGGGAGCGCGGCCCCTGGCTTCAATTGGTGCGCACGCGGTCCCTCAATCAACGAGGTCGAGCGCGACCGTGCAGCACCCGCCATCGCGCGAGGGCTCAGCGGGGCGGGCGGACGGCTCAGGGCGGCGAGGGCGTCACGGTGCGAGGAAGGCCCGCGTCCGATGCGGGAGGCGCGGCCGAGGTCACGGAAGCACCCGCGTCCTGCACGCGGGCAGCGCTGGCGGTCACGGATGCGCCCGCGTCCTGCACGCGGGGAACGCTGGACGCCACGGACGTCCCCGCGTCCTGCACGCGGGCAGCGCTGGCGGTCACGGACGTGCCCGCGTCCTCGGCGCGCGGAGTTGCCGCGGCGGCCATGCCCGCGTCCTCGGCGCGAGGGAGCGCAGAGGCCACGGTGCCCCCATCCTGCTTCGGAGGGACGCTGGCTGTCGCGGCCGTGCCGGCATCCGTGGCGACCCGCGCGGCCGTGCTCACGAGGGCCCCCGCAGCAGGGCTCGCGACCGCTGGCGCGACGACCCCGTTCGCCCCCGCGTCCTGCACCGCCGGCTTCGGCGCCACCTGCGCGACGCTCGCCGCGGGGAGCACGCCCGCGTCCGGTGCGGCAGGGACCGACGTGGCGACGGGAGCCTTCACCGGCTCCGGCGGCGTCGCTGATGACGGCAGCGCGCGGACGATCTCCGCGCCTGCGGTGGCCACGATGCCGATGGACAGGAAGAGGAACCCGGCCGTCTGCGCCACCGTCTCCACGCGCGGCGGGATGCGCCGTCCGCTCACCGCCTCGATGGCGAGCAGCAGCACCCGGCCACCATCCAGGCCCGGCACCGGCACCAGCGTCAGCATCGCCAGCGCCACGGAGGCCGCCACCAGCGCGCGCACCAGCGCATCCACCCCGGACGCCGTGGAGGACGCGACGTCGGACGACTCCTGGCGCACCATCGCGCCCGGCCCGGCCTTGCCCGCGACCTCCGGCCCCCGGATCATCGCCACCAGGGTGGACAGCGTCTCGGACGCCACGCGCCCGGTGTGCACCAGCGACTGCGTGAAGGCCTCGCCGGGCGCGTGCGTGCGGAACACGTACTGCTGGCTCACGCCGATGCGCCCCGCGCCGCGCTCGTCCGCCCGGGGGCGCACCGTCACCTTGCGCGGCTCGCCGTGCCGGTCCACCGACAGCTCCAACGGCCCGCCCACGCCGTCCGCCACCCGCGCGACGAAGTCCGACCAGCTCCCCAGCGGCTTGCCGTCCACCGCCACCAGCCGGTCCCCGGGGAGCAGCTGCGCCCGTGCCGCCTCCGAGCCCGGCTGCACCGTGCCCACCGTCAGCGGCACCACCACGTGCGTCCCCGACGAGTACAGCGCGAGCAGCAGCCCCAGCGCGACGGCGTAGTTCGCCAGCGGCCCCGCCAGGATGATGGCCATCCGCTTGAGCGGGCCCAGCGTGCCGAACCCCGACGTGTCCTCCTCCGCGGCGCGGTGCGGGTTCATCCCCCGCAGGTTCGCGGACGCGCCCAGCGGCACCGCGCCCAGCACGAACTGCGTCCCGCCCAGCCGGAACGACAGGAGCGGCGGCCCGAAGCCCACGGTGAAGCGCGGCACCCGCACGCCCAGCAGGCGCGCGGCCACCAGGTGCCCCAGCTCATGGACGATGAGCAGCGCTCCGAGCGCCAGCAGGACGAAGAGGTAATGCATCCTCGAAAGGCCCGTCGCCGCCTACAGCTTGCGGCGCTTCCCGGTGCGCTTGTACGTCAGGTAGTCGGACAGGATGGTCCCGTGGTCGAAGCACAGGTCCTTCGGCAGCGCGTCCACGGTGAACGTCTTCGCCTCCGCCGCGTCGTCCGCGCCCACCGGCTCGCCCGTCGCCTTCGCGATGAAGACCGTCGAGAGCGTGTGCTGGCGCGGATCCCGCTTCGGATCCGAATAGGTGAAGAACTGCTCCTCCAGCGTCACGTCCAGCCCCGTCTCCTCCTTGGCCTCGCGGATGGCGGCCTTGTCCAGCGGCTCGCCCTCGTCCACGAAGCCGCCCGGCAGCGCCCAGCCCACCGGCGGGTTCGCGCGGCGGATGAGCACGATGCGCTCTCCGGACAACTCGATGATGCAGTCCACGGTGGGTTTGGGGTTGCGGTATTCAGGCATGGCGTCGCACTCTACCCAAAGCCCCCGGGCGAGCGCCCGTTCCGGATGCCTCCCAGGGGCGATGGTGCGTGCCGTGTCTACCCTGCGACGCCTCAGCCTCACCGCCGTCCTGGCCTCCGCCCTGACGGGCTGCCTGCCCTACAGCCAGAACGAGGGCGAGTACGAGCTCGTCCCCACGGAGACCCTGCGCGATGACTGCGACCTCCTGGAGCGGTTCGAGGGCAACCTGCAGCTGAGCCTCCAGATCTCCGGACGCGTGGTGCGCGCGGACTTCGGCGTGCAGAACATGCAGCTCCTCGGCTACTTCCTGGAGGACGGCGAGGCCTTCACCGCCGACGGCAGCGTGGCCAACGTCAGCACCACCGTCGACGGGACCAATGAGTGCCTGCTGGACCAGGTCCGCGTGCACCTGGACGCGACCACGCAGTGCTCCACCGAGTTCAGTGGCCAACTGCGGCTCGCCTACGACGCCAACAACAACCCCGGCTGCACCTGCGAGCTGTGGTTCCGCTTCGACGGCGTTCAGGGGAACACCCGCTGTGAAGGGAGCCCTTGAGATAGTGAGAGGGGCTTCCTACAACAGGAGGGCTGTTCCCACGCACCGATTGGAGGGACGCCCATGTCCGCCCCGCAGGGAATCGACTCGCTCCTGACCGAGTCCCGCGTCTTCCCCCCGCCCGAGGACTTCTCCCGGCGGGCTCACATCCGCAGCATGCAGGACTACCAGCGGCTGTGGGACGAAGCCGCGAAGGATCCGGACAAGTACTGGGGCGACCGCGCCCGCGAGGAGCTCTACTGGAAGGAGCCCTTCCAGACGGTGCTGGACTGGAAGCCGCCCCACGCGCGCTGGTTCGTCGAGGGGAAGACCAACCTCGCCTACAACTGTCTGGACCGGCACCTGCCGAAGCTGAAGGACAAGCCCGCCATCCTCTTCGAGGGCGAGCCGGGCGACCGCCGCGCCCTCACCTACGGGGAGCTGTCCCAGCAGGTGAACCGGCTGGCCAACGGCCTCAAGTCGCTGGGCGTGAAGAAGGGCGACCGCGTGGGCATCTACCTGCCCATGGTGCCGGAAGCCGCCGTCGCGATGCTGGCGTGCGCGCGGCTGGGCGCGGTGCACTCGGTGGTGTTCGGCGGCTTCTCCGCGGAGGCGCTCCAGGACCGCATGAAGGACGCGGGCGCGAAGGTGCTGCTCACCGCGGACGGCGGCTGGCGCAAGGGCGCGGTGGTGCCGCTGATGAAGAACGTGGAGGCCGCGCTCCCCAACGCCCCCAGCATCGAGAAGGTCGTCGTCCTCGCCCGCACCGGCGACGGCAAGCTGCCGGAGGGCCCGAGGTTCCTGGCGTGGGACGCGCTGGTGAAGGGCCAGTCCGACGTCTGCGAGCCGGAGTGGGTGGAGAGCGAGCACCCGCTGTTCATCCTCTACACGTCCGGCTCCACCGGGAAGCCCAAGGGCGTGCTGCACACCACCGCCGGCTACGCGGTGAACGCGTCCCTCACCACGCGCTGGGTGTTCGACCTGCGCGACGACGACGTCTATTGGTGCACCGCGGACGTGGGCTGGGTGACGGGCCACACCTACGTCGTCTACGGCCCGCTGATGAACGGCGTCACCACCCTCATCTACGAGGGCGCGCCCACGCAGCCGGGGCCGGACCGCTTCTGGGACATCATCGAGCGCTACAAGGTCACGCTCCTCTACACCGCGCCCACCGCCATCCGCGCCTTCATGCGCCTGGGCGAGGAGCCGGTGAAGAAGCACGACCTGTCCTCGCTGCGCCTGCTGGGCAGCGTGGGCGAGCCCATCAACCCCGAGGCGTGGATGTGGTACCGCGACGTCATTGGCGGAGGCCGGTGCCCCGTCGTGGACACGTGGTGGCAGACGGAGACGGGCAGCATCATGATCTCCCCGCTGCCCGGCGCCACGCCCACCAAGCCCGGCTCGGCCACCTTCCCGCTGCCCGGCATCCACGCGGAGATCCTGGACCGCGACGGCAACCGCGTGGCCCGGGGGCAGGGCGGCCTGCTCTTCGTGACGAAGCCCTGGCCGTCCATGCTGCGCACCGTGTACGGGGACCCGCAGCGGTATGAGAGCACGTACTTCAGCGAGCTGCCCGGCATGTACTTCACCGGCGACGGCGCGCGCACGGACGCGGACGGCTACGTGTGGCTGCTGGGGCGCGTGGACGACGTGGTGAACGTGGCGGGCCACCGCCTGGGCACCGCGGAGGTGGAGAGCGCGCTCGTGGCGCACCCGAAGGTCTCCGAGGCCGCCGTGGTGGGCCGCCCGGATGACCTGAAGGGCACGGCGCTCGTGGCCTTCGTGACGCTCAAGCAGGGCAACGCTCCCTCGGACGCGCTCAAGAAGGAGCTGGCCACGCACGTGGGCCGGGAGATTGGCGCCATCGCGCGGCCGGACGTCATCCGCTTCGCGGAGGGGCTGCCCAAGACGCGCTCCGGGAAGATCATGCGCCGGCTCTTGCGCGACGTGGCCGCGGACAAGCAGTCCTCCCAGGACACCTCCACCCTGGAGGACCTCAACGTGCTGGCGGCGCTGCGCCAGGGCGACGAGTAGCCGCCAGGCCCGGCGAGCGGCCGCCCCCTACGCGTCCTCCGCGTCCTTGGTGGGGCGGCCGTACTTGTCCTTGACCTTCTCGCGGTCCGCCTTGCTCCACCAGATGCGGGAGCTCCAGAGGGCGGGCCCCAGCACGACGGTGAGGACGAAGAACACCACCAGGCCCACCACGATCTCCGTCACGGCTTCCTCCAAAGGGGCGTCCGGGGCTCGGAAGGCCCCGGGCAGGCAAAGCGCAACCCTAGCGTCCCCGCGTGGGCGGTGCCATCCAGCGTGAGGGCCGGGAAGTAGCCCGGCGCTCGGGGGCCATCGGCTTCACGCATGGCGGCGTGCGCCAGGGCTCGCGGGCCCGGGGGCCGGACGGCCGGGCAACCTGCACGGGCGGGCAGCGGGCGAAGGTCCTGCTAGATTGCGCCGCCATGAACCGATTCCCTTCGACCCTCTTCACCGCGCTGCCCCTGACGGCGGTGCTCGTCGCCCCCGTCGTCGCGGACGCCTGCACCAGCATGCTGGTGACGAAGGGCGCCACGACGGACGGCTCCACGTTCATCACCTACGCGGCGGACTCGCACGAGCTGTACGGCGAGCTGTACTACACGCCCGCGCGCCGCCACGCGGCCGGGGCCATGCGCGACGTCGTGGAGTGGGACACCGGCAAGTTCCTGGGCCGCATCCCGCAGCCGGCCGCCACCTACTCGGTGGTGGGCAACATGAACGAGCACCAGCTCTCCATCAGCGAGTCCACCTTCACGGGGCGCAAGGAGCTGGAGGGCCCGGCGGGCATCATCGACTACGGCTCGCTCATCTACATCGCGCTGGAGCGCGCGAAGACGGCGCGCGAGGCCATCCAGGTGATGACGGACCTGGTGGCCCAGTACGGCTACGCGTCCACCGGTGAGACGTTCTCCATCGCCGACCCGAAGGAGGCGTGGATCCTGGAGATGATCGGCAAGGGCGCGGGGCAGAAGGGCGCGGTGTGGGTGGCCCGCAAGCTGCCGGACGGCTACCTCTCCGCGCACGCCAACCAGTCGCGCATCCGCCAGTTCCCGCTCAACGACAGCGCCACCACGCTGTACTCGGCGGACGTCATCTCCTTCGCGCGCGCGAAGGGCTGGTTCAAGGGCGCGGACAAGGACTTCAGCTTCGCGGACACGTACCACCCGCTGGACTTCGGCGGGCAGCGCTTCAGCGAGGCGCGCGTGTGGAGCATCTTCCGCCGCGCGGCCCCGTCCCTGAAGCTGGGCGTGGAGTACGCGGACGGCGCGGACACCACCAAGCGGCTGCCGCTGTGGGTCAAGCCGGACAAGAAGGTCTCCGTGCAGGACGCCATGGCCCTCATGCGCGACCACTTCGAGGGCACGCCGCTGGACATGTCCAAGGACGTGGGCGCGGGGCCCTACGCGGTGCCCTACCGCTGGCGCCCCATGACGTGGGACGTGGACGGCAAGAGCTACGTGCACGAGCGCGCCATCTCCACGCAGCAGACGGGCTTCTCCTTCGTCGCGCAGATGCGCTCCACGCTGCCGGACGCCATCGGCGGCGTGCTCTGGTTCGGCGTGGACGACACCTTCACCACCGTCTACACGCCCATGTACGCGGGCATCCGGCAGGTGCCGAGGAACTTCGCCCAGGGCGTGGCCAGCCGCGGTGAGTTCTCCTGGGACTCGTCCTTCTGGGTCTTCAACTGGGTGTCGAACCAGGCCTACGGGCGCTGGAGCGACATGATCGTGGACGTGCAGAAGGCCCAGGGCGACCTGGAGGGCCAGTTCCTGGCGGACCAGGCCAACATCGAGAGCATCGCGCAGGTGCTCTACAAGCGGACGCCGGAGCAGGCCCGCCAGTACCTCACCGAGTACTCCCTCCAGCAGGGCGACAAGGTGCACGCGCGCTGGCGCAAGCTGGGCGAGCAGCTGCTCGTGAAGTACATCGACGGCAACGTGCGCGACGCCACGGGCACGGTGGGCCACCCGCGCTACCCGGACGCGTGGTACCGCCGCATCGCCGCCGACAACGGCAAGATGCTGGAGTCGCGCGAGAAGCCGGAGCCGAAGCCCGCGGCCCCCACGCAGCCGGCCCAGCCCGCGGCCCCCGCGCAGCCGGCCCAGCCCGCGGCCCCCGCGCAGCCGGGCTCGAAGCCCACGGTCGCTCCGGCGCCCTGATGCCTCCGGAATTCCCGGCGCGCGGCGTCCGCCGGAGGGACGCCGCGCGCCGGGGCCGCGCGTTCTTGCGTGTGTCGGTGGACGGCTTGTGGCAGTGAGAGCCCCGGGCGGGAGGTGCGCGCGCCCGTTCCCGGAGGACGGTTCCTTGAGTGACGCCCCCACCGCAATGGCGCTGCCGTTCCGGGATGACGAGCTGGCGGACTTCCTCGCGCGGACCAGCCGCACGTTCGCGCTCGCCATCCCGCTGCTCGGCGAGCCGCTGCGCCGCGAGGTGGGCCTGGGCTACCTGCTCCTGCGCGTCGCCGACACGCTGGAGGACGCCGCCCCCTGGACGCGCGACGCGCGCCGCGACGCGCTGGCCGCCTTCGCGTCGCTGCTCCAGGAGGCGCCGGGCGTGGACGCCGGGGCGCTGGCCCGCGAGTGGCTGGCGCGCCGGCCCAGCGAGAACGCCGGCTACCTGGACCTGCTCGCGCGCACCCCCGAGCTGCTGGCGAGCCTGGACCCGCTGCGCCCGGAGGCCGGCGCCATCCTGCGCCACTTCGTGCTGAAGACGGTGCAGGGCATGGGGCAGGTGCTGGCCGGCGCGTCGGAAGAGGGCGTGTTGAGGCTCGGGTCGCTCCAGTCCCTGCGTGACTATTGCTACATCGTGGCGGGGCTGGTGGGCGAGCTGCTCACGGAGCTGTTCGTCCTGGACCCGCGCCTCGCGCCGTTCGCGCCCAACCTGCGCTCGCTGGCGCCGCTGTTCGGCGAGGGGCTCCAGCTGGTCAACATCCTCAAGGACGCGCGGCAGGACCGGAAGGAGGGCCGCGTGTGGCTGCCGGAGGGCGTCCAGCTCCAGGACGTGGAGCGGCTCGCGGGGCAGGATCTGATCGCCGCCGCGCGCTATGTGCGCTCGCTGTTCCTGGCGGGGGCGCCCCGGGACGTGCTCGCCTTCACCACGCTGCCGCTGATGCTGGCCCAGGCCACCCTGGAGCTGCTGGTGCGCGACGGCGCGGGCGCCAAGGTGTCGCGCGCGGTGGTGACGGCCCAGCTCGACACCCTCCACGCCGCGCTCGAACGGGGCTCGCTCCCGGAGGCCGTGGAGGCGCTCGCCGGGCCCCTGCCGGGCGGCGCCTGAAAAGCGTTGCCCGGGAAGCAACTCCCGGTCGCCGGAGCGGGATAATTCCCGTGCAGGTGTTCTCCTCTGGAGTCGTCTCCCATGAACTGCGCCCGCTCGGCCCCGGCGGTCATCGTCTACTTCCCCGCGCGTTCGGAGGCCTCGCCCCTGCGGGTGCAGCGCCGGGCGCTCCAGGCGGAGCGGAAGGGCGTCGCGGGGGGCCCGCCCTTCGCTGCGACGCGTCAGCGCGGGCTGTGGACGTTCCAGACGCCGGCGGGGCCGGAGCGGTGGCTGCCGGGCCGGGTGCGCGGGAAGGACCGGATGCATGCGTTCCTCCTGGACGTGCTGGGCTTCGGCGCGCTCATCCAGGCGTATGACATGACGGCGGACACGCGCAGCGACTCGCTGCCCGGGCACCCGGACTTCGCGAAGAACTTCGACCTGTTCCTGCACCACTACGCGGGCGCGCTGCTCAAGCGCGCTTCGCCGGAGGTGGCCTTCGCCCGCGCGCTGGGGCAGGTGGTGATGCTCAACGCCCAGCAGTGGGCCGGGCTGGGCTTCACGCTGACGGACGCCGGCCAGCGGCTGGTGGACGCGTGGCTCGCGGAGCAGGGCGTGGAGCTCAACCCTCCCGCCTGATGCGGCGCCCGGCGGGCCGCCTGCCTTCGGAGGGGGCCTCGGGAGACCCTGGGCGGACGGCGGGAGTCCGGATATGGGTAGGGCGATGACTGCCCTGGCCTACCCCATGCCGCTGTGTGTCGCGCCGATGATGGACTGGACGGACCGGCACTGCCGGTACTTCTTCCGGCTCATCTCCCGCCACACGCTGCTCTACACGGAGATGGTGACCACGGGCGCGGTGCTGCACGGCAAGCGCGACCGCCTGCTGGGCTTCTCGCCCGCCGAGCACCCGGTGGCCCTCCAGCTGGGCGGCTCGGAGCCCGCGGAGCTGGCCGCCGCCGCGCGCATCGGCGAGGCGTGGGGCTACGACGAGATCAACCTCAACGTGGGCTGCCCCAGCGACCGCGTGCAGTCCGGCCGCTTCGGCGCGTGCCTGATGGCGGAGCCGGACCTGGTGGCGCGCGGCGTGGCCGCCATGCGCGAGGCGGTGCGCATCCCGGTGACGGTGAAGTCGCGCATCGCCATCGACGACCTGGAGGAGTGGCCCACGCTGGAGGACTTCGTGCGGCGCGTCTCCGCGGCGGGCTGCACGCGCTTCATCGTGCACGCGCGCAAGGCGTGGTTGCAGGGCCTGTCCCCCAAGGAGAACCGGGACGTGCCGCCCCTGCGCTACGAGCTGGTGCACCGGCTGAAGGCCGAGCTCCCGCACCTGGACATCACCCTCAACGGCGGCATCAAGACGCTGGACGCGGCGGCCGAGCACCTGGGCCGCGTGGACGGCGTGATGATGGGCCGCGCGCCCTACGAGTCCCCCTACCTCCTGGCGGACGCGGACCGGCGCTTCTTCGGAAGCACGCAGCCGCCCCTCTCGCGCCACGCGGTGGTGGACGCGATGCTGCCGTACATCGAGGCGCAGCTGAGCCAGGGGGCGCCGCTGGGCGCCATCACCCGGCACATGCTGGGCCTCTTCCAGGGGCTGCCCGGCGCGCGCGCCTGGCGGCGGCACCTGAGCGAGAACGCCCACAAGGACGGCGCGGGCCCGGAGGTGCTGCGCGCCGCCGCCGCGAAGGTGCCGCGCGACGCGGACCTCCAGGCCGTGGCCTGACGTCAGCGCTTCGGGACGGTGGTGCAGCACCCGGAGCGCGCGCAGCGGACCCAGCCCTGGTCCTGGCAGCGCTGATCATTCGTGCACGCGGGCCCCTGGCCCGGCTGCCCGCAGGTGGAGGACGGGCCGCCTCCGCCGTCGAAGGGCTTCGCGGCCTGGATGTTCACGGTGGGGCAGCGCGGCTGAGCGGCAGGGCCCACGCAGCTGTTGGAGCTGCTGCCGGTGACGTTCCGCGGACACGTCATGGGCGCGGCGGGCCGCCGCTGCCCATCCACCGAGAAGCAGACGCCCACCTCCGCGAGGTTGCAGTCCGCGTCGCAGCTGAAGACCCCGCTGTCGCCCGGGCCGAACGCGGCGCGCAGCTCCTCCAGCGCCACGCTGCCGCCGACGTTGCCGCCAATCGCGGCGGGCGTCCCCCGCTCGCCCGGCAATGACAGCAGCGCGTCGATGGTGCTCTGGAAGAAGGTCCGGGCATCCAGCCCCGTGCAGCTGCCGTGCTTGGGCCACTCGTGGTTCGCGAGGAAGGAGTTGTCCGTGACGAAGCCCGGGCCGTAGGTGCCCATGGCGTGCGGAATCGTGGCGGGGTCGGGGAAGCACCCCGGGGGCGCGTCGCTGCCCTGACACTCGCAGAGCCCGCCGCAGTACGCGGGATAGGTGCAGTGCTGCTGCTGGGCCTCCTCGTCGTTGAACTGGGGCCACAGCCCGTGGAGGGTGAGGTGCGTCGCGCCGAAGGTGTCTTCCAGGTGCTCGCACTCCTCCTTGTCCGGGTGGGTGCGGCAGAAGGTGGGCGCCCACGTCAGCGCCAGCAGGTACGTGCCAAAGCGCGGCGCGGCGCACACGCCCGCTTGCGGCGTATCGCAGCCGCCGGTGAAGCAGTTGCAGGCGGTGGCCTGGGGCCGGCCGAACTCGAACTCGATGGCGTCGGGGCTCGCCTGGTGGAGCGGCCGGGCGGTGGTGACGGGCGGCGGGGTCGGGGGCGCGGGAGGCGGCTCGTGGTGCGTGCGGCAGCCCTGCGCGATGACCAGACATGCCCACAGGGCGAGGCGCGATGGTAGGCGCATGGCTTGACTCCCTCGGGACCGGGGCGGTTTGGCGGCACGAAGGTACGGAGGTGGGAACGGGCGCTACAGCCCGTGCCCCGGTCCACTGCCCGCGTCCGGACCCGGACCCTTTCCTCCGGCGGGCGTGCCCCCCAGCTCTTCCGTGGGACCCACACCCTCAGCGTCCTGTCCGGACGGCTGCGCATCCAGATGCGGGACGGCCAGGCGCTGGCCCTGGCGCCGGGCGACATCGCCTTCATTCCGCCCGGGCACGACGCCTGCTGGGGCGTGGGGGATGAGCCCTTCCGCGTCGTCGACTTCACGGGCGCTGAGGACTATGCCCAGTCCGGGGCGGGCAGGGCGGAGCCGCCGCCGCTCCAGTAGCCCTCGCGCCGGGCGCGCGGCTTCAACGGATGCCCATCCGCGCGAGCAGCGCGTCGACCACGCCGGAGACGCGGAACCGGTCCAGCCAGTCATCCACCTTGGAGAGGCCGGTGAGGGCCGAGAGGCGGCGCAGCACGTCCGCCGCCTGGGCGGCGGTGCGGATGCCGAGCAGCTCGAACAGGTGCG
Organism: Corallococcus sp. RDP092CA; assembly: GCF_041903675.1. NCBI lineage: Bacteria > Pseudomonadati > Myxococcota > Myxococcia > Myxococcales > Myxococcaceae > Corallococcus > Corallococcus sp. RDP092CA. Next base: position 125,406 of record NZ_JAYESI010000014.1, read on the forward strand.
GGCGCCCCCGCTGATACAGCGCCGCGTCCAGGCGCTTCCAGGGATCCGCCCACGCCGGCTCCTCCAGGGGCCAGAGGGTCGCGCGGGCCGTCTGGGAGCGCGTCCGGTCGAGGATGGCGTTGGCGGCGCGGCGGCCCGCCTCGCACGCCCCCTCCATGGTGGCCAGGTTCGTGTACGTGCGGACGTAGTCCCCCGCCAGACAGAGGTTGGGAATGGCGCTCGCGGCCTCGGGGCGCACCTCCCAGGAGCCGGGCGGGTGGATGAGCAGGCCGGACGCGTTGAGGGGCGGCAGCCCGCCGCCGTAGTCCAGGTCGTCGTCGAGGTGGAAGGAGTGCAGGAGCTCGTCCGTCAGCACCTGCTCGTCGGGGTCGAGCCCGTTGAGCGCCGCCTTGAGCTGGGCCCAGACCTCCGTCTTGATCTCCTCCGGCGTGCAGTCCTTCGCGCGCTTGGGCACGAACGTGCCGGGCGTGTCCCAATCCGAGACATCGACGGACAGCAGCCCGCCCACCTGCCCATCGCCGAACTGGCGCCGGAACAGCCCCAGCTCGCGCCAGAACTGCGGCTGCGAGATGGACGTCAGCGCCCACGGCGAGTCTGGGTAGAAGGTGTGGCCGCGGACCAGCGGCACGTCCTCGTAGAGGAAGAACTGGATCCCCGTCATCCAGGCCACCAGCCCCTCCACGTCCGCCGCGCGCAGCCGCGCCAGCGCCGGGTCCAACGCGGCCAGCTCCGGCGTGATGAGGGCCTGCGCCGCCTCCAGCGGCACCGCGAGCACGTAGTGGTCCGCGGAGCGGGATTCGCCGTTGGCGAAGCGGGCCCCGGTGATGCGCCCGTCCGCGACGTCCAGGCCGGTGCAGCGCACGCCCGGGTGGAGCTGCGCGCCCAGCCCGCGCAGGTGCGCCACCCACGGCTCCAACCACATCTGGCTCGTGGGGCCGCCCATCGTCCGGTCGTTGTTCACCCCGCTCTGGGCATAGTCGAGCAGGAGCTGCAGGGTGATGACGCCCAGCGTCCGCGTGGACCCGCGCCGTGGATCCATGGCCACCATCGTGCGGGGCACGGCCCGCAGCTGCCGCTGGAACTTCGGCGAGTACGCATCCCCCTGCATGAAGTCCCACCAGGACAGCTTCTCGTACTGGCCCAGCCGGCGGTCTTCACTGGATGAGAGGAATTGGAGGGTCTTGAGCCCGTAGAGGCTGGCGTCGGCCTCGTCGAAGTCCAGCCGCTGGAAGAACAGCTCCAGGGCCTCCAGGAGGTCATAGGGCTTGTCCAGCCGGCGGCGGGAGAAGCGATACCACGTGTCCGCGTCGATGGGCGCGATGGCGCTCTCCGTGGTCGCCTGGAGGTGCTGGTCCACGGTGGGCGTGGCCGCGCCGGGGGCGGCGGGCGTGCGCTGCATCATGTCGATGACGTGGCGGTAGAAGCGCGGGTAGAAGCGGAAGCCGTGCTCGCCCGGCAGGTCGCGCCGTCCGCCCGTCCCGGTGCCGGCCACCGGCTGCGAGCGCGCCTTGCCGCCCCAGGTCGTCCGCGTGTCGTAGACGTGGACCTCGAAGCCGCGCTCCGCCAGCTCGTGCGCGGCCGTCAGCCCCGCGATGCCCCCTCCCACCACCAAGACGTTGGGCATGTGGCTCTCCCGGCGGTGCTGCGTGTGCCCACGGGAGCGTCGCTGATGAGCCCGCGAGTCCGCATCACCCCGGAGTGCGAGCGAGATGTCTTGGATGAACGGAGGAGAAGCGCGTCAGGGCGGCGATCGCCAGGCCCAGGACGACGACGCTGAAGACAGACGCCTCCAGGCCGTAGGCGCCGCCCGTGAGCCACTCCGGGCGGCCGTGGAAGACAGGCGTCCACCAGCCATGGGACTCCTTGCCGCTCACGCCGAAGCCCATCGTGCCCAGGAGCCAGTTCCAGCCCATGTGCACGCCCACCGACAGCGCGAGGTGCCGGGTGCGCAGGTAGCACAGGCCCAGCAGCCAGCCCGCCATGAAGGTGGAGAGCATCGCCACGACGCGCGTGGGGACCTCCATGTCCGTGCTGAACGGGTGCGCGAGGCAGAAGACGAGGGAGATGACCCCCTGCGCCCAGCGCTCGCCCAGGCCCCGGATGGCGCGCTGGAAGAGGTAGCCGTGGAACAGCGCCTCCTCGAAGAGGCCCACGCCCAGCATCAGGCAGGCCCCCTTCACGACCGCGGCCACCTGGGCGTTCGCGGCCCGCTCCAGGTGGTAGCCGCCGGCCGCCCAGCCGCCGAGCGCCACCAGCCCCACGAGGATTGCACCCACCACCACCCCGGCTCCCAGCTCACGGCCCGCCCGCCAGTCCAGCGACATGCCGAGCGGCGCCAGGGCCACGGGCTGCTTTTCGAGATAGAGGAAGTCGAGGCTCACGAGCAGCACGCCCACGAAGCCGAAGAGCGGGGGCGGCGCGAAGGGCCTCACGACGTCCGGCAACACCCGCTGGAGCGCCATCAGGATGCCCGCCAGGAGGGTGGCCGTCACGACGAAGCCGAGGCCCTTCCAGCCGTTGCGCAGGTGCCCTTCGGCGTCCCGGAAAACTGCCTTCATGGTGCTCGACCTCGCGGCGTGATTGGGCGGTCCTGCCTACAACCAACGCGGGGGCAGGGGAAGGATTGCTCCCCCGCTTCGCGCGTGGGACAACCCGGCGCATGCGCACGGTCCCGAAGATGATCCGCCGGGGCGACCTGTTCTGGTGCGAGCCGGACGAGGCCCGGGGCTCCGTTCCGCCCATCGCCCACCCCTACCTCGTCATCCAGGAGGACGTCTTCAACCGCTCCCGCATCCACACCGTCATCGTCTGCGCCCTGACCTCCAACCTGAGAAAGGCGGATGAGCCCGGCAACGTGCTGCTCGACGCGGGCGAGGGCCACCTGGCGAAGCGGAGCGTCGTGGTCGTGTCCCAGGTGTCCTCGGTGGAGAAGACGCGGCTCGGCGAGCACATCGGGGCGCTCTCCGACGCGCGGGTCGAACAGGTCCTCGCGGGCCTGCGCTTCCAGCAGGCGTCGTTCTTCCACGACCCCGAGGCTTGAGCTGGGGCGCGGGGCCGGAGCGCGAGTGGCCTTCCGAGTAGACGAGGCCCGGGCGTGGTGAGCCGAGGCAACACAGTGGATGCCGTGCGACACGCCCAGGCCCCGGTCAGGCTCGTCGTCGCGGAGCTGCGGGTGGAGCTCAGGCGGGCTGGGCGCGCGCCACGGAGTCCAGCTCCTTGAGTGCGTCGTCCGGCAGCTGGAGCTCGCCCGCGGCGAGGTTTTCCCTCAGGTGCGCGACGGACGACGTGCCAGGGATGAGGAGGATGTTGGGCGAGCGGTGCAGCAGCCACGCGAGCGCGGTCTGCATGGGCGTCGCGCCGAGCCGGGCCGCGACGGCGGACAGGGTGGAGGACTGAAGCGGGCTGAAGCCTCCCAGCGGGAAGAACGGCACGTAGGCGATCCGGTCGCGCGCGAGCGAATCGATGAGCGCGTCGTCGCCCCGGTGCGCCAGGTTGTAGTGGTTCTGCACGCAGACGATGTCCGCGATGCGCCGCCCGTCGGCGACCTGCTTCGCGGTGACGTTGCTCAGCCCGATGTGGCGCACCAGGCCCTGGCGCTGGAGGTCCGCGAGGACGGTGAGGGGCTCCTCGATGGGCCCTTCGGCGGGCCCGTGCGTGTCGAACATGAAGCGCAGGTTGACCACGTCCAGCACGTCGAGCCCCAGGTTGCGCAGGTTGTCGTGCACGGCCTGGGTCAGCTCCTCCCGCGAGAAGGCAGGGAGCCAGGAGCCGTCGTTGCCGCGCCGGCCGCCAATCTTGGTGACGATGACGAGCCCGTCCGGGTAGGGCGCGAGCGCCTCGCGGATCAGCTGGTTGGTGACGTGCGGGCCGTAATAGTCGCTGGTGTCGATGTGGTTCACCCCGCGGGCCACGACCTCGCGCAGCACGGCGCGGGCGGCGTCCGGGTCCTTGGGCGGGCCGAAGACGCCAGGCCCCGCGAGCTGCATGGCCCCATAGCCGAGGCGCTTCACGGGGCGGCCCCCGAGGGGGAAGGTGCTGGAGGAGTCGATACCGGGCATGCTCATCTCCTTTCGAGATGGGACATGCATAGCCACCGTGGACTCTCAGGATAACGGGGCTTGACCCGAACAGGCTGTGCGGAGCGGCGAACAGTGAAGGTCGACCTGGGTGACTTGAACGCCTTCGTGGTGGTGGCGCGGGCCCGGAGCTTTCGCGAGGGGGCGCGCCTGAGCGGGAGCAGCGCGTCCTCGCTGAGCGACGCGGTCCGGCGGCTGGAGGAGCGGCTGGGCGTCCGCCTGCTCAACCGGACGACGCGCAGTGTCGTCCCCACCGAAGCCGGCGAGGGCCTGCTGGAGCGACTGGCGCCCGCGCTGACGGAGATGGAGGCCGCGCTCGACGTGGTGAACGGCTTCCGCAACCGGCCCGCGGGCGTGCTGCGCCTCAACGTGCCCATCAGCGCGTCGCGGCTGGTGCTGCCGCGCATCGTCCCGCCGTTCCTCGCCGCCTACCCCGACATCCGCCTGGAGGTCATCACCGAGGACAGCTTCGTGGACGTCATCGCGGCCGGCTGCGACGCGGGCATCCGCTACGACGAGCGGCTGGAGCAGGACATGATCGCCGTGCCCATCGGGCCTCGGGTCCAGCGCAACGCCACGGCCGCGGCTCCGGCGTACCTGGCGCGGCATGGGCGGCCGGAGCACCCCCGGGACCTGCTGCGGCATGCCTGCCTGCGCGGCCGCTTCGCGAGCGGCGCGATGACGTCCTGGGAGTTCGAGCGAGACGGCGAGGTGGTGACCGTCGAGCCCACGGGCCCGCTCATCGTTCGGGTGGGCGGGGCCACGGACCTCGCCGTCGACGCCGCGCTCGCGGGCACCGGCATCGTGCACCTCTTCGAGGACTGGCTGCGCCCGCACCTGGACAGCGGAGTTCTGGTGCCCGTCCTCGAGTCCTGGTGGCAGCCGTACCCGGGGCCGTTCCTCTATTACCCCGGGCGACGGCTCGTACCCGCGCCGCTGCGGGCGTTCATCGACTTCATCAAGACGCCGGACGCCGCGCCGTGAGGCGGGGCCGCGCTACTCCGGCTCCTCCGTGAGGGTGAGCTGGAGGTCTTCTGGGTCCCCGGCGTCCTTGTAGAGGGTCGCATAGGCCTTCCACTTCACGTCGAGAGCGCCCTCGGAGGGCGCTCCCTGGCGGTCGAACTCCAGCCGGAACGTGGTGTCGACCGAGTCGGTGGGAGCCGCCAGCTCCGTGCTCGCGCCGAGGTACAGGGAGTCAAAGTGGGAGAAGGGCTTCATCACGAGGGTGAGCTCGTCCTGGACCTCGCCGTCCGGGTCGCTGACCACACGGAGGCGATACCAGGGCAGCACGTCCGTGCGGGTCTCTTCCCCCGGCCACCACCTCACGGAGGTGCTCACGACGAGCGAGACCCCGGTGAACTTCGCGCGGGCCTTGTCGCGAGTCCCGCCTCGAAGCCGCAGGCGTTTGACGACATGGGGCTGGGCCGCGTCCAGCGTCAGGGGGTGCTCCTCCGTGGAAGCCTCCACGAACCCAGACGTGTCGCAGGCGCACGCCAGCAGGGCGAACCCGAGGGGCAGCAGACCCCGTGCGCGAGCCAGGGGCGCCATCATGGAAACGGGCATGGTTGTCTTTCCTGGGGATGTCAGCGTTCGGACAGGGTCACGGTGAAGCCCTTCGGGATGCTGGTGTCATTCAGCACGTGCGCGAAGGCCTGGGCCGTCCACTCCATGTCGACGGTGCCAGGGAGCGCGTTCGCCTGGACTTCAAAGGCGACCTGCACGGTCCATTCACAGCCACGATTCAGGGGGCACTCCTCGCCGAGGCGCGAGAGGCTCTCCAGCGTCACGGTGACGCCGGACTCCAGGACGCCGCTCTGGCCTCCCAGGGCGAACGTGTCATTGAAGTGGCTGATGTTCAGCCACGGCTGTGTCGTCTGGGCTGGGTCGTCCGGCGTCCACTTCGCCTGGGTCTGGAGTCGCAGCTCGCCCGCCACCGGATCCGAAGCGTTCTCCGCCGCGGTGACCCGGACGACGAAGGTCCGAGTGACCCTGGCGTTGGCCGTAGTCAGTCGGATGGGCGTGCCGGTGAGGGGCGTGGACGCCACGTCGTCGGACTGGGGCTGCGACGTGGCGACGACACTGGCGCAGGCGAGCAGCAGCACCGCGCGAGAGGCCCAGGCGCGTGTCGCGGTGGGGATTCGCTCGGAGAGGGAGGGACGGGCTCGGCGCATGGCTTTCTCGGGCGGTCGTGAAGGCTCCGGACGTGCGGGGGACGCCCGGGCGGCGCGACACACAGCAAGCTCAATGCCACGCACTCCCAGAGGGACCCGGGGCTCGCGAGCCGTGCCCTGGTGTCATCAACATGACATGCGTGTCATACGACAGCCGTTGGTGCACCTGGAGTGTGGGCTGGAGATTGACTCCTGGTGTTTCTGCTTTTTATGGTTGTTCTTGGAGAACGGTTATTGCGCGCTGCATCCCGCGGCGGTCGCGTCCCCGAGCTCCAGGAGTGAGCGACGTGAAGCTTCTTCGCCAGAACCCCACCCTTGCGGCGGCCCTGACGTCCCTGCTGGCCGCGGGCTCCGCCTCCGCGGCGAGCCGGGTCGACCTGCATCAGCAGGACCTGGGAGCGATCCGCCTGCGGAGCGCCACGCTCGCCGGGGCCGGGAGCGTCATCAGTGAATCCGCGCGCCATGTGCAGGCGCTGGGCCTCGAAGCGGGCTCGGGGCTGACCCTGCTCGACAGCGTCAACGACCACGGCGTGCGCAACCACCGCTATCAGCAGACCTTCCGGGGGCTGCCCATCTTCGGCGAGCACGTCATCATCAACGAGGATGACCACGGAGCGCTGCGCACGCTGTTCGGGCGCAAGGTCACCGGCCTGGAGCGCGACATTCCGGAGGGGGCGCCCCGGCTGTCCGCCGCGGAGGCGCTGGAGTTCGCCAAGGCGGCGAGCCTGGGCGACCGCGTGCGCGCCATGTCCATCGAGAACGAGCGCTCCGAGCTGATGATCTACGTCGATGACGACGGCCGCGCGCACAAGGCCTACGTCGTCAGCTACTTCGCGGACCTCGTCGGTGGCGGGGCGCCCACGCGGCCCATGGTCATCGTCGACGCGGAGGATGGCCGGGTGCTCAAGCAGTGGGAGAACCTGCAACATGTGCTCATCGGCACGGGCCCTGGCGGCAACGCCAAGACGGGCCAGTATGAGTACGGCACGAACTACGGCTACATGGACGTCGCGCAGTCGGGCACCACGTGCACGATGAGCAACACCAACGTCCAGACCGTCAACCTCAACGGCGGCACCAGCGGCTCCACCCCGTTCTCCTATACGTGCCCCCGCAACACGGTGAAGAACATCAATGGGGCGTACTCGCCGCTCAATGACGCGCACTTCTTCGGCAGCGTCATCTTCAACATGTATCAGGCCTACGTGGGCAAGCCGCCGCTGACCTTCCAGCTCACGATGCGGGTGCACTACGCCACCAACTACGAGAACGCGTTCTGGAACGGCTCGGCGATGACGTTCGGCGACGGGTACACGACGTTCTACCCGCTGGTGAGCCTGGACGTCGGCGCGCACGAGGTGTCGCACGGCTTCACCGAGCAGAACTCCGGGCTGATCTATTCCGGCCAGTCCGGCGGCATCAACGAGGCCTACTCGGACATCGCGGGCGAGGCCGCCGAGTACTACATGCGCGGCACCAATGACTTCCTCGTCGGCGCGGAGATCTTCAAGAGCAGCGGGGCGCTGCGCTACATGGCCAACCCGCCGCAGGACGGCCGGTCCATCGGCCATGCCTCCAACTATTACAACGGCCTGGACGTGCACTACTCGTCCGGCGTCTACAACAAGGCCTTCTACCTGCTGGCCACCAAGCCGGGCTGGGGCACGGTGAAGGCCTTCCAGGTCTTCGCCCGCGCCAATGATTTGTATTGGAGCCCGAGCACGGACTTCAACCAGGGGGCGTGCGGCGTGCAGACCGCGGCGCAGGACTACGGCTTCAGCGTCTCCGACGTCGTGTCTGCCTTTGCGTCGGTGGGCGTGAGCTGCGGCAACGCGGTGGAGCTGTTCCGGCAGACGGACACCAGCGGCAAGCTCACCATCGCGGTGTTCGAGCGCTACGCGACGACGAGCGCGGGGGTGAACACCAACTTCGCGGTGACGGTCCCCAGCGACTTCGTGGTGATTGGCGGCGGCGGTGAGGGCAAGGAGGCTCCGTCGGGCAACCTGCTGACCGCTTCGTATCCCGACACGGGGCTGACCTCGTGGCTGGTCTCCACCAAGGAGCACCTGATCGCGGATCCGGTGCAGGTGCGGGCGTGGGCCATCGGCCTGAAGGTCGCGGGGCTGACCCCGACGCAGCTGCGCGGCTACCTGACCGTCAGCACGGCGACGAGCGGCACGGTCGCGCACCCGGACGTCACCGCGTCCCTGCCGGCGGGCTACGTGCTGGCGGGCGGCGGCATCCGGGTGAACTGGTCGGGCGCGGGCAACCTGGCCACGGCCTCGGCGCCCTCCACGTCGACCTCCTGGCGCGTGCGCTCGAAGGACCACACCAGCTCGGCGCCCGCGACGGCGACGGCGTATGCCATTGGCATCAACAGCACCATCCCGGGCGTGGGCACCCTTGGCAACGTCATCAACAGCGGCACGTCGTCGGTGGCCTCGCACCCCAGCTACACCGCGGGGCTGAGCAGCGGCTATGCGCTCAGCGGCTGTGGCGCGTTCGTGAACTGGAGCGGCGCGGGCAACATGCTGTGGCGCATCCGGCCGGTGAACTCGGGCTGCGCGGTGGCGTCGAAGGACCACGAGGACGCGTCCCCGGCGTCCATCTCCGCGTACGCGCTCGGCCTGCGCGTGTTCTGAGCGGGAGGCGGTTCCAGGAAGGCGCCTCGGGCAGCCAGGGGGGAAGGGGGCTGTCCGTGGGGCGCTCCGGGATTCTCAGCCGCGCCGACCTGTCAGGGGGCGGCAGCGGCTACAGCCCGACGACGAACAACTACGTCAACGCCGGGGTGGGGGGCCCTCGGCTCATCCTCGCCGCCAAAGGCAACATCATCATCCGCGGAACGGTCGACGTCGCCGGCCGTCCCGCCGTCAACAACCATCCGTCGACCAACCCGGCGACCCGGTGGCGGGAGGAGGAGGAGGAGGAGGCGGCGGCGGTGGCGTCGTCAGCCTCGTCTCGCGTGGCACCATCACGGTGGATGGCGATGGGAAGATCTCCGCCAACGGGGGCAACGGCGCCAACGGCTGGGCGGGCTCCAATCCGGTCGCGGGAAACATGTATGGAGGAGGTGGGGGTGGCGGTGGCGGCATCGTCCAATTCCTTCCCTCGACCCCGCCTGTCATTGGAGGGGCCGACAATGTCAACGTCGCGGCCGGCGCGAAGGGGCTGGCCAACGTCTCCGGCACACCCACGACCCTGGTGCAGGCCGGTGGCGGGGGAGGGGCGAGCGGAGGAAGCGGCGGCAGCGGCACCTCCTCCACGTCCGGGAGCGGCGCGGCCGAGGCAGGAGCGCAGGGGCAGATCATCAAGACGGTGACCTCCCAGCCAGAGCTGCTCTTCTATTGAATGAACGCGGGGGGAGGCCGGGCGATCGTCGCGCGGGCCGCGCACTGCGCGGCTCCTCCGCGCAGGTGGCGTCGCGCGGCTTCGCGGACGCATACGTCGGTCCGCTGAGCACGCCCGGCATCACCCCTGGAGGAGCGAGACGGCGCGCAGGTTCTTCTCCGCGCCGCCAACGACCATGGATGCGCCGTCCCGGGAGAACGCAATGGCCCGATGCGAGCGGCCGCCAGCCTTGAACGCGCTCCAGCGCCCATCCCTTCCAATCTCGATGATCAGCCCGCTGCTGGTGCCAATGATGCCCAGCCCATCCGGGCGGAAGTGGATCGCGTCGCCGCGCGTCGACGTGCCGCGTGCCATGCCGCGCGCGAGCATTCCCAGCGAGTGACGCGCGAGCTCGTCGCCGCTCGCGGCATCCAGCACGAGCAGGTCATGGCTCACACCTCCGCCGACGGTCATCAAGCGGTTCGACGTGGGGTCGAGGGCCATGTCCGTGATGGTCCCTTCGGTGACGAGCCGCGAGGGCGCTCGCTGCCAGAGCAGGCGGCCGTCGGCGATCCGCACGGCGGAGATGCGGGCAAACGAAGTGGCTGCATAGAGGACGCGGCGGTCAGGCGAGAGCACCGCGCACACTTCCTCGTCGAGCCACCGGATCGGCAGCAATGACTGGCAGCGGAGCGTGCGCAACGAGACCCGCACCAGGGATGGCTCTGGCGTGACCAGGGCGGGCGCGGCGGCGGCGATCGCCGGGTCCACCCGGCGCGTCTCCGCTGGGACAAGGCCTCCGTCGCCAAGCGCTGTCCTCCAGTTCGGGGACTGGGCGATGAACTGCTCATCATCCATCCATGCGAAGGGCCGCATGACGGGCAGGGTGTGAACGACCTGGAAGGTGTTCAGGTCGATGACCTGGCAGGAGGCTGCCTGACCCGCGAGCAACGCGCCTCCCGCGAGGAGCCAGCGCCCGCTGGGAGAGAGCGCGCCGGGGCCGCGCACACCCGTCAGCTCGGCCTCGACCTCGAAGCTGGTGGCGCTCCGGCGCAGCAGTCGCCCCGTCTTGCTGGCGCTCCCCGGCGCCTCGATGACCAGGAGCGCCCCCCCTGGCTCGAAGGCGAGGAACTCGACAGAGGGGACGGTGTCCTTCGCGATGACCGTGGACGCCGCGCGGGGGGCCGCTGGCCCGCGCCGAGGGAGCAACTCCACGCAATCCGTCAGTCTCATGCGGGGACGCTACCACGCCGTCGCCGCGTGCCCGCTTCCGCTCAACGCGAGCGCTGCAAATGAATCATCGCCTCATCCAGCAGCGCGGCCACCCCTCGCCGCACCACGTGCACGACCTTGCGATGGTGCGCGGAGGCCAGGTGCGTGTAGTGGCTGGACACCTTGTGGTGCAGCTCCGTGGCGCCCCACACCAGCACCAGGTCCGCCCACTCCAGGTCGCTCCTCGCGCGGTCCGCCGTGCGGCGCTCCGTGCCGTCCACCATGCGCAGGGAGATGTGGCCGCCCAGCTTCGTCTCCAGCTCCTCGCGCACCGCGGGCGAGCCACCGACCACCACCACGCGCTGCACGCCGCGCTGGTGGCACATCTCCAGGAAGGCCACCTCCGCGCGCCGGTTGGCGCTGCCGCCGCATCGCGCGCAGTGGCTCCGGGGCTCCACCCGCAGGGGCTCCCGGCCGCTCGCCGTCGCCACCTGGAGGCAGGCGGGATCCGCGCACACCTGGAAGAAGCGCTCGGCCAGCACCTCGGCCGCTTTCAGGAGCTTGGGCTCGCTCATCCGCGCCTTGCCCGGCCGCGTGAGGCCTGCCTCCTCCAGCACGCCCCGCGCTCGCGCACGGGCGTCCATCAGGGTGACGCCCCGCTCGGCCAACCACCCGTCGATGTCCCGGTCCGCGCTCATCGCTTCGCCATTGGGGCAGGAGTAGCGGCGAACAGCTCCGACTGCATCGGGACGGGCCCGGAGGGCTGCGCCAGTCCGAGCGCCTCGCGCACCGGACCGAAGCTCCGGCGGTGGATGGGCAGCACGCCCAGGGCCTGGATGGCCTGCACGTGCTGCGCGGTGGGGTAGCCCTTGTGCGCCGCCAGGCCGTAGCCGGGATACCGCGCGTCCAGCTCCGCCATCAGCCGGTCGCGCGTCGTCTTCGCCAGCACGGACGCCGCCGCGATGCTCAACGACAGGGAGTCCCCCTTGATGATCCCTCGCTGCGGCGCCGGGCACTGGGGAATCGTGCGCGCGTCCACCAGCACGTAGTCCGGCGTCAGCCCCAGCCCCTCCACCGCGCGCCGCATGGCCAGGAGCCCCGCGTGGTAGATGTTCAGCTGATCAATCTCCTCCACCTCCGCCCGGCCCACCGCCCACGCCACCACGTCGCGCTTGAGGGCCTCCGCCAGCGCCTCGCGCTTGTCCGGGTCCAGGATCTTCTTCGAGTCGTCCAGCCCCTTGAGCTTGTAGCCCCTGGGCAGGATGGCCGCCGCCGCGACGACGGGGCCCGCGAGCGGCGCCATGCCCGCCTCGTCCACGCCCGCCACCTTCAACAAGCCCTGCTCCCACAGCTCCGTCTCGAACTTCAGCAGGTGCCGCAGCCGCTGCCCCTCCGCCCGGTTCCGCTCCTGGCGGGCGCGGAGCCTCTTCGCGAGCGCCTGCGCGCCCTGGCGCGGGTCTGCTTCCAGCGCCTCCAGCAAGCCCTGGGGGAGGGGCTGCGCCTGGGTGACGAACCGCCCGGTCAGCTCGGTGACCGAGCATGCGAGCAGGGCCTGCACATTTTCCGCGGACATGAGGGGAACCTTCGGGATTGCCTACCCTGCGGGTAGCGCGGTTGCACGGCTTACTGGAGCGGGGGGACGCCAGTGCCGCGACAACACGCCCGCACGCACGCCGTCAGGCCAGACGGGCGTGCGGAGAGGCTGGGGGAGAGCCGGACCGACGCGGACGCGCGCATGCGGGTTTGACGCATGGCGTAAGTGGTATCGCGTGCGGCCGGGTGTGCACAACCGCCCGACGGCCCGGAGCGGTGGATTTTTCGCGTGCCCCGGGCCGCGCGGGTGGGTCTTCCGCTCAATCCTGAAGCTTGAGCGTCACCGATTCGGGAACAGGCGTGCAGTGGCACTCGTCGCACGTCCACTCCACGCGCTCCGCGCGTGTCACGTGCGAGCCCGCGGTGGCCACCACGCGGATGGGGCTGGGCGCGAGCGTCTCGTTGATGGCCGTGGTGACGCCCCGGTCATCCGTGACGCCAGTGATGCTGACGTTGCTCTCCAGGTTGGTGGCCGTCACGGACGCGCCCTGGATGTACGCGCCGTCCGACGACATGACCTCCACGCGCAGCGACATCGGCTCCGCGCAGGTGTCCTCGTGCCGGTTCGCGCTGGGGGCTTCATCACAGCCCGTCACCAGCGCGCTCACGAGGAGCCCCAATCCCCCATACGTCTTCAGCCGCTTCCCCATCCCCACGCCCCCAACCCGTTGCATGCAGGGAATCTGGTACCGGGGGACGGGGGCTGCAATGCATGTATCAGGCGGCGGGAGACAGCCGCGCGTGGGCAAAACGTGCGGCCTCCGTGTCCGGATAACGGTGCAGGATGTACCGGTAGATTTCCTCCGCGCGCGCCGTGTTTCCCAACTTCTCCCCCTGCACGCGCGCGAGCAGCACCAGCGCGCGGGGCGCGGTGGGCTCATCCGGCGCCGTGTCCGCCGCGGCTTCCAACGCCTTGACCGACAGTGGGAAATCTCCTTCCACCGCCGAGGCCTGTCCGACGAACAGGTGGTGTGACGGCGAAAGCTTCAGGCGCGGCGGAACGGGGAGCCCGCGATACAGCGCCAGCGCCTTCGCCACGTCGCGCGCCTCCACCGCCGCGGCGAGCTCCGCCGCCTGCTCGGCCTGGACGGCGTCGGGCGTGGGCGCGGAGGCGTCCAACGGCACGGGCCCGCGCAGCTCCGGGGGCGCATGCGCGGGCGCGGTGTTCCCCAGCACGGGCTCCAGGAGGTCGCGCGCGGGCAGGTAGCCCAGCGCGTCTCCGTGCACGTGGAGCACGAGCCCCAGCACGTTCGCCGCGGCGAAGGGCGCCAGGCACGTGAGCGCCTCCGCGAGCAGCCGGGGCACGAAGAGGATGGGCAATTGGAGCACGGCGTGCGCGACCCCGTGCAGCACCGAGTGCTCGAAGGCCAGGAGCAGGAACACGCCCGTCACGACGCGCGCGTCGCGCCCCACCGCGCGGATGCACGCGAGCGCGCGCAAGGGATTGAGCGCGGTGAACGCCGACCGCGTCATCGTGGCCACCAGCAGCGCCCACGGCAGCCACAGGGCCCCCAGGACCCACAGCCCCAGGTAGAGCGGATCCGCCATGAGGGCGGGCGCCCCCAGCGTCTCCACCGGGTGCGTGAGCCGCGCCAGCGTCTCGTCCGAGGACGCGGACGGCAGCAGGGTCCCCGCGCGCACGAGCGCGGGCAGGAAGACGCCCACCGTGACGCCCAGGCCGGTGAGGCCCGGCAGGAGGTTGTCCCGGACGAGGTCGGTGAAGCCGGGGGTGTCCGCCTCCGGATCCCCCCGGGCCGCGCCGCGCACGAGCGCGAAGAAGGCCGCCCAGAAGACGCCCAGCGCGAGCGTGAGGGGCAGCACCGCGATGAGCAGGACGCCCACCGCGAACGAGCGCAGCACGGCCAGCCCCAGGCTGACGGCCACGAGCGCCTGGAGCCCCGGTCCGGTGAACGGAAAGCGCAGGGCCTCGGGAAGCCGCGCCTTCAGGGAGCGATGCGCGCCGCGGTGGCGCAGGAGCACGTTCGCCGTGCCCTGGCACCCGGTGCAGACGGAGTACTCCACCGTGCCCATGCGCCGGGTCTCCACGCAGGCGGGGCACAGCAGGGCCTCGCAGTGCTCGCAGCGCCAGCCCGCGGCGGCGTCCGGGTGTCCTGCGCAGGAGGGCGGGGCGGTGGGGGTGGGAGCGGCCATGGGGCCGGAGCCTACGCCGGGCCGGGAGTCTCGTCCCAGGGGGACCCCAGCCACGCCTGGAACGCGGCCTTCTGCGCGTCCGTGGGGCGCTCCACCCGCTGGAGCCACGCGGCGTCCGCGGGCTTCTGGCCCAGCACCACCGGCACCTCCAGCAGGCGGTCGCGGCGGAACAGCGTCACCCGCACGGTGTCGCCGGGGCGCTTGTCCTCGCAGCGGGCGATGAGCCCCGCGCCGTCCACGCGCCAGCCGTCCAGCGCCACCACCTCGTCCTCCGGGTACAGGCCGGCCTCCAGCGCCGGCGTGCCCTCTGGCACGGTGGAGAGCGTGGAGGAGCCGCGCACGGTGACGCCCAGCCAGCCCTTGGGCTTGGGCTCGCCCTTGAGGCGCGGCGGCGTGCCGCCCTTGTCGTTGGGGGCCTCCCGCACGCGGAAGGACACCTCCAGCCCCACGTGCGCGAAGACGCCGTAGTCCAGGTCCTCCGTGGAGCGCACCGCGCGGTCGAAGAAGGGCGTCAGGTCCACGCCCGCAACCTCGCTCGCGGCCTTCTCCACGCCGTCCTCCGGGACGCCGGAGCCGTCGCCATGGCGTTGCCACAGCAACCGCATGACATCATCCAGGCACCTGGCGTCCCCGGTGGCGCGGCGCACCTCCAGGTCCAGCAGGGCGCACACGACCTCGCCCTTCAGGTAGTAGGAGATGGCGCTGTTGGTGGAGTGCTCGTCCGGGCGGTAGTGCTTCACCCAGCTGACGAGCGACGCCTCCGTGAGCGTCTGCACGCGGCGGCCCGGGGTGGAGTGCAGCAGGCTGAGCGTCTCTCCCAGCCGGGCCAGGTAGCGCGTGGGGGACATCAGCCCCGCGCGGCGCACGAAGAGGTTGTCGTAGTAGGCGGTGCCGCCCTCGAAGGCCCACAGGAGCGTGGTGTAGTTCTCCTGCGAGTAGTCGAACGGCACCATCGCGCGCGGCTTCACCCGCTTGATGTTCCACAGGTGGAAGTACTCGTGCGCCACCAGCGTGAGGAAGTCCTCCCAGCCGCGGCTGGAGGACAGGCCCGTGCGCGGGAAGAGCAGCGCGGTGGAGGCCTGGTGCTCCAGCCCGCCGCGGCCCTTGTCGGTGAGGTAGACGAGGAACAGGTAGCGCTTCAGCGGCAGGCCCTCGTACATGCGCGCCTGGGCTTCGCAGATGCGCTGCATGTCCGCGCGGAGCCGGTCCGCGTCCGGCACGCTGTCGCCCCACACCACCACCTCGTGCGGCACGCCCGCGGCCGTGAAGGTGAGCGGCGTGTGCGGGCCCACCTCGAAGGGGCTGTCCACGAGCGTGTCGTAGTCCGGCGCGAGGAACGCACCCCCGTCCGAGTCCAGCGCGCAGAACGTGCGCCAGCCCTGCGGCGCGTCCACGGTGACGTGGTGGGGCAGGGCGCGCGTGGCCTCCGTGTAGAGGAACACGGTGGCGCCGTTGAAGTAGGCGTGGCTGCCGTCCAGGTGGCTGGTGCGCACCGACAGCTCGTTCGCGTAGACGCGGTAGCGCAGGGTGACGGCCCGCCCCTTCGCGTCCACGCGCCAGGTGCGCTTGTCCACGCGGCGGACCGGCAGGGGCTGTCCGTCCGGGCCCCGCGCGGTGACGTCCTGCACCTGGCGGGCGTACTCGCGCACCAGGTAGCTGCCCGGCGTCCACACCGGCATCACCGCGTCCAGCACGTCGGGACCGGCGGGGAAGGTCGCCTCCACCTCGAACAGGTGCGCATGCGGGCGGGGCATGGCGACGCGGTAGTGGACGGCGAGCGACATGGACGTGAGGCCTTTCTTCGTCGGGGGACCGCGGGGTTACTTCGCCTTGACGAGCACGGCGCCGAAGAAGCCGTCGGTGCCGTGGGTGTGCGGGGCCAGGCGCAGGTACGGGCCGGGGCCGAGCTTCCCGCCCAGCTCCGCGCCCAGCACCTCCGCCACGGGGCGCACGCTGAAGTCGGGGTGCTTGGACAGGAAGTCCTCCACCACCTCTTCGTTCTCCTCGCGCAGCACGCTGCACGTGCCGTAGATGAGCCGGCCGCCGGGCTTCACCAGCATCGCGAAGCGCGCGAGCAGGGCCTTCTGCCGGCCCACGTGCATCTCCAGGTCTTCCGGCGTGAGGCGGTAGCGCGCGTCCGGCTTGCGGCGGAAGGTGCCGGTGCCGCTGCAAGGCGCGTCCACCAGCACGCGGTCCGCCTGGCCCTTGAGCGGCGTGAGCGCGGCGTCGGCCTCGGGGCCCTCGTGGGGGATGAGCTGCGTGCGCACGTTGTGGACGCCGGCGCGGCGCGCGCGCTTGCGCAGGTCCTCCATGCGGCCCTCGTCCACGTCCAGCGCGTGCAGGTCGCCGCGGTTCTTCATCTGCGCGGCCAACTGCAGCGTCTTGCCGCCCGCGCCCGCGCACGCGTCCACCACGCGGGTGGGCGGCGCGTCCACGAGCATGCCCAGCAGCTGGCTGCCCTCGTCCTGGATTTCGAGCCAGCCGTCCTTGAAGCTCTGGAGGGAGAAGAGGTTGAGCCGCGTCTCCATCACCAGGCCGAAGGGGGACAGCGGGGTGGGCCTGGTGGACTCCACGTCCTCCGCGGCCAGGCGCTCCTGGAGCTGGGCGCGGTCGCCCTTGAGCGTGTTTGCGCGGACGATGAGCGGGGCGCGCTCGTTCATGGCTTCGGCGGCGCGCGCGGCGTCCTTGCCGAAGACGGCGCGGAAGCGCTCCGCGAGGAAGTCCGGCAGCGACGCGGCGATGGGGAAGCGCTTGTCCTCCGGCAGGGCGTCCAGCTCCGCGGCGGCGTCCGGGAGCCGGTCGAGCACGGGCAGGTCCGGGCCCGTGAGCCCGCTGGAGCGCGCGACGTAGGTGGGGTCCTCGCCGTGGAGGATGCGGGACGCGGCGAGCCGCATGACGTCCTGGCGGGTGGCGTCCAGCGCGTCGAACTTCCGGTGCGACTTGTCCAGGAGGAAGTCCACGGTGCGCTGGCGGCGCAGGAGCGCGTAGACGCGCTCGGCCACGGCGCGACGCTCGGTGGAGTACAGGGCCGTCTTGCGGCGCAGCACGAACTCCAGGGCGCGGTCGGACAGGCGGCCCTCGCGGCGCACGCCGCCGTAGGCCTCCAGGCAGGCCTGGAGGACGAGGTCCTCGCGCAGGGGGCGGTTGGGGTTGGGGCGCGCGCGTTCATGCTGGGCGCGGCTGAGCTTCGGTTTGTCGGCGCGTCCACCGGCGCCCTTGCGCTTCGGAGCGCCAGGGCGGGACGGGCGGGGCCCACCGGACTTGGGGGCGCCGCCGCGGGAAGGTCCAGGCTTGCGAGTCGTGGCCATGTCGCATGGGCCTTCGCATCCCCCGGGCCGCGTTGACAAGCAGGGAACGCAAAAGCCACCCCCGGAAGGCCCTGGAGGGGTAGGCCGGAGGCGTCTGGGAGGCGTCTGGGAGGCGTCTGGGAGGCGTCTGGGAGGCGCTTCGGGGGCTTTCCGGGGCGGTCCCCCTGCTCGCCACAGGGGGCAAGAACCTGTCCGACGGTCGGACAGGTTCTCTGCCAGGGACAGCGGCCCCAGGCACGGGGCCGCCCGAGGCGGTCCGAAGACCTGTCCGACGGTCGGACAGGTTTCCGCGGCCCGCCTCCGGGGGCTCAGCGGTCGCGGCGACGGCGGCGCACGAGCCCGGCGATGAGGGCCGCGGCGGCGGGAATCAGGGCGGCGGACGGGCCGGCGGCGCAGCCACCGCCCCCGTTCGAGTCATCCCCCGGCGTGACGCCCGGCGTCGTGGGCGTGGTCGGGACCTCGGGGCGAGGGTCGGGGTCGGCTGGCGTGGTGCCGGGGGCTTCTCCGCTGTCGGTGCCGGGGGCGGTGGTGCCGCTGGCCGCCACGGTGACGACGGTGGTGGCCGTCAGCGGAGCCGCGCCCTGGACGGTGGCCGTGGCCGTCACGGTGTAGGTGCCGGCCTGGGCGAAGACGTGCTGGGCCTGGGGGCCCTCGGCGGTGGCGCCGTCGCCGAAGTCCCAGGTGACGGTGGCGTTGGCCTGGGAGACCGTCGCGGTGAACGAAGCCGCGTGGGGCGCCGTGCCGCTGGCGCTGTCGACGGCGACGTTCAGCGTGCCCTGGGGCTGTTCGGGCGGCGCGGCCAGCGTCTTGGAGAGGGTGAACGTGTCCAGGGTGCCGCCGTCCGTCTTCACCAGCTTCGCGGTGAGGGTGCCCTCCACGACGTCCACGTCGAGGAAGCCATGGGCCTCGTTGTCGCGGATGACGCTCCACGACGGGCGCGAGGTGGAGAACGTGCGCAGGGTGGCGCCGCCGCCGCCGACCACGAGGTAGGGGATGCCCTGCTCGTTCTTGCCTGCCTCGGCGTCGCCGAGCATGGGCTTGCTGCGTTCGTAGTCGTGGTCGTGGCCGGTGAGGACCAGGTCCACGCCGTACTTCTCGAACAGCGGGCCGAACTGGCGGCGCATGGTGAGCTGCGAGCCGTGCTCGCCGCTGGACCAGGAGGGGTGGTGGAAGAAGACGATCTTCCACGGCTGCGTGGTGGCGGCCAGGTCCTTCTCCACGAACGCCTTCTGCGCGGCGAGGGTGCACCTGGACGCGGACGCCAGGCCCACGGCGCAGTTGGAGTCGATGGACACGAAGTGCACGAACCCCCAGTCGAACGAGTAGTAGCGCTCCGAGCCCTCCGCGTTGTTGGTGGGCAGGTAGAGGTTGTCCAGGTAGGGCTGGGCCTCGTTGGTGACGTACTCGTGATTGCCGGGCGTGGCGAACATGGGCACCTGCGAGAGCAGGGCGGCCATGGGGGTGAAGAGGTTCGTCTGGAACTCGGTCTCGGTGCCGGACGCGTAGGCGTTGTCACCCAGGGCGATGAAGAGCTCCGGCTTGTTGGCGAGCATGGCGGCCGCGACCTTCTTCTGATCACTGCCGCCGGTGCCGAAGTCTCCCACGGTGGCGAAGTGCACGCGCCGCGTGCCGGGCACGGGGGCGGTGCTGAACGTCTTGGCCGGCGTCGTCTCGCCGCAAGCATCCACGGAGTACGTATAGGTGGTGGCGGGAGTCAGACCGGTGAGGACCACGGCGTGGATCTTCGCGCTGTCCGAGGACCGGGCGGCCTGGCTGGTATTGCCGACGCCGTAGCGCACCTGCGCGGTGGAGCAGTTCGACGACAGCCGGAATGCCACGGTGGCGGTGTCGGGTCCCACCTTCTGCAGATAGGGGTCACGCGGCAGGGCGAGCGCGTCACCCGAGGCAAAGCCCCCGACGAACAGGGCAGCCAGGGCGGCGAGCGAAAGAGACTTCGTCCGGTCCATGCATCCTCCGGCCCGAGACATTCGGGACGCAGGCGCAACCGTTCATGGCTCAACGTTCATCCGGAAATCAGGCGTTCGGAGGTAGGCAGGGGGACGGGCGCCCGTTGGGGCGGAAAGACAGACGGACGAGCATGCGTTGCATGTTTCAGCGAGGGCGGGGGAAGGGGGGGCGCCTTGCGGAGTCACAGGGCTGCGTTACCCCTGAAGACATGACCGAAGTCCACTCCCAGACCCGTGAGTACACCCTGCCAGCCGGGTGCCCCGTGTGCGAGTCGGACCTCCCGGTGCGGGTCACCGCGACCGGTCCGAACGCGGTCTGCACGCACTGCGGCTGGATGGGCCGCCCGTTCATCACCGTGACGCACGAGGGCCTGCGCGTGTCATACGACGACGCCGCGCGGGCTTGAGCGCCTGCGCAGCGCGAGCGGGCCTGGTGAGACGCAACTCGGAGTGAGGCGCGCGGTGCCTCGGCGGATGTCTATCGAGGCGCCGCCTCGACCTGCCCCGCTCCGGGCGCGTGCTTCAGGCCTGCCTCCGGATTCACCTTCGCGAGCACTTCTTCGTCGATCTCGACCTGGGTCTGCGTCCGCAGCTTCTCGACCAGGGCTTCCAGCGCCTTCGCCCGTCGCTCCGCGCCCAGCCGTTGCGTGATGCGAGGCTTTGCCTGCTCGAATGACTGTTCATGCCCCACCTGACGTGCCTGCAACACCAGGAGATGGACTCCCGTATCGCTTTCAACAGGCGCGGACAGCTGGCCCACCACTTTCAGGTTCCACGCGGCCTCCGCGAGCGCCTCGCCGCCCAGGGCGGTCAATTCCTCACGCGTGTGGAAGCCCAGGTCCCCTCCCTGGGCCTGCGTCGCCGTGTCCTGGGAATGCGCCCGCACCGCCGCGTCGAACGCGCGCGGGATGTCTCCTGCCTTTCGCACCTCCGCAGCCAGCTTCACCGCCTGCGTCAGCGCCTTCTGCCGCTCTGGCGTCCCTCGCGGCGCCTTCAATACGAGTTGGCTGATGCGCACGCGCTCTGGCTTCACGAACTCCGCGAGGTTGGCGTCGTAGAAGGCTTTCGCGTCCGCGTCGCTCACCACCGCTTCCGCGGACTCCGTCTGGGATTTCACCAGCTGCTGCACCATCACCTTGTCGAGCATTGCCCGGACCTCGGGGTCCGACTCCAGCCCGCGACGCTTTGCTTCCTGGACCAGCAATTCAAAGCGAACAAGGTTGTCTAGGAATTCCTTTTTCTTTTCCGGAGTTCCATAGCGGGCCCTGACAAAGGCGGGCTGTTCCGCCAGCTTCGCCTCCAGCTCCGCCTGGGTGATTTTCGTCTCCCCCACGCGGGCGACGACAGGGCCCGTCACGATCGGGGTCGAGGCTGACTTCTCCTTGCTACAGCCGCCTACTCCCAGGGACAGCCCCAACACTGCCAGCCCCATCCACCTGAACTTCCATCCCATCGAAATCTCCACGGTCAATCGGCCCCCGGGCGCGGACGGAGTGCCCCCGCCATTGAATGTCACTCTGTCTGCTATCCTACAGCTGCTTTTGATCAATGGTCGATCTGGAGTATTTCCAGTCGCCTCGGGCAAGCGGACACTGGACGGCATGGGACAACGACGGGGCGCAGGGTTTTGGATGGCAGGTTCGTCGTTGCTTCTCGGTCTGGCGTGTGGCGGCCGGGCTGGCACCGAGCCCACGTCTTCCGTCAGCACTTCTTCCGTCGTGGCGCGCTTTGATGGAGGCGTGGTGACCCAGGACGAAGTCCTGCGCGAAAGCCAGCGGCTCCCTCCCAACCTCCGTGAACGCTTTGAGACCGGTCCGGGACGTCAGGAATTCATTCGTTCCCTGGTTGATAAGCGATTGCTGTTCCAGGAAGCCACCCGCCGGGGCATTCCCCAGGACGCGGAGATCCGCCGTCAGGTGAGGGAGCTGGAGGAGCGGCTGAGCATCCAGGCCCTCCTCGCCCAGGAAGAGAAGGCCGTCCCTGCTCCCACGGAGGCGGAGTCGCGGGCCTTCTATGAGAGCCATCTCGAGCGGTTCGCCCAGCCGGAGCGGCTCCGGTTGGCCCGGGCATGGGTGATGGTGCCTCCTGGAAGTGGACGCCCGGTCTGGGAGCAGGCACGCCAGCGCGCCGAAGCCTTGCGAAAGCGGCTGGTCGCGGGCGAGCCGGTGGCGAAGGTCGCGGCCGCCGGCGATGGCCCGGAGCGTGCGCGCGGCGGTGAGTGGGGGCTGCTGGCGCGGGGCGAGTTCGGGAACGCGGAGCTCGAGAAGGCCGCGCTGGCGTTGAGCCACCCCGGTGCCGTCTCCACGGTGGTGCAGGATGCGACGGGCGTGGGCGTGCTGGTGCTGCAGGAGCGCCGCCTCGCGCGGGTGCCGCCCTTCGAGGAGGTGCGCGAAGCGGTGGCAGGGCAGATGGCGCCAGGAGCCCAGCGGCGCGTGTTCGAGCAGCTCCTGACGCGGCTTCGGGCCGCGTCCTCCGTCCAGCTGTCGGACGGGACCGGATCCCCGGCGGGGAATCCGGACGTGAAGCCTTGATGGGGCGTGGCGGGTGGTGGGGCCTTGCCTTCTGGCAGGCGGCCCGGGTCGAGCGGTCTTCGTTGGAATGAGGGGGAGCGGTGCTCCTTGAAAACGTGAAGCGGTGCCTGACGCTCCTGGCGTTGGTGGCCGGGCTCATCATCGCGGGGAACGCCCGGGCGCAGACGCGCGTGGCCACCGTGTTCCCGCTGATGCCGCTGCGGCCCGGGGCGAGCGCCCTGGACCTGGGGTTCACGACCACCGGGGTCGTCACCCAGCTGCGCGTCGCGGTGAAGGCGACCTCCATCACCCAGGGCACCCTGGTGGACGTCCAGGACGTCGTGGTGGAGCAGGACCTGGCCGGCGCCGTGCCCTTCCACGTCCGGGTGCCGCTGCGGCGCGAGCTCCCCCCTGACGCCGTGGTGGACATCGACGCCGCCCCGGCCAGCGGTGGGACGGGGGCGCCCCAGCACGCGCACTTCGACCTCTCCCTCCCTCCTCCGAGCCTGCCGACCGGCGCGGTGCGGGTGAACGCCAACGAGAACCTCTCCCACCTGGTGGTGGTGGTGACGGCGTCGGGCCCCGTGTCCCATGCGGAGCTGACGCTCGTGGGCGCTTCCGTGGAGGCGCTGCGCAACGTCCACGGCAGCCTCAGCGACGCGGAGGCCGTGGCCTTCGCCAGCGTGCGCCGTCAGGTGGGCCGCCCCCTGTCCCAGGACTCCAGCCAGGTCGAGTTCGTCGTCCCCCTGCTGGGCGACATCCAGGTCCCCGCGGACGGCGTCGTCGTGGCGGATATCGCCGTGCACGATCCCTATGGGCGGGTGGTGAACGGCTCCGCCGTGGAGTTCACCAGCGGCCGGGCTTTTGATCCGCTCATCAGCGTGACGGTGACTCCCAGCCCGCTGCTGCTGTCCGGAGGCTACGGCTCCACCGTGCCTGTGCGGGTGACGGGACACTTCGCGCTCGCGGGCGACGTGGACCTCAGCGGTGCGCTTCAAGGCGTCACCTATGCGTCGTCCGATCCGTCCGTGTTCGTGGTGTCCTCCGACGGTCGCGTCCAGGCGCGCTCGGACGGCACCGCCCAGCTCACCGTCACGTTCGGCGGCTTGACCGGCACCGTCGAGGTGATGGTGGACTCGGGCGCGGATCTGGCCAGCGTGGCCGTGCAGCCCGCCATCCCGCAGGTGGAGCGGGTGGGGGGAACGACAGCGCTGCGCCTGGAGGGCACCCTCACCGGGACGCCCGTGCGGCACGTGGACCTGTCCTCGGGAGCGCTGGGGACGCAATGGACGTCCGCGAACCCGGACATCGCCACGGTGGATCGCAACGGACGCGTGACCGGCCTTCGCCCTGGCGTGGCGCGCATCCTCGCGACCCACGAGTCGTTCCAGGCCTTCGCCGACGTCGACGTCAAGGACTGCGCTCCCTCGGTCCGCCTCACGGCTCCCTCCACGGTGACGGCCGGCACCGCGTTCGACCTCACGGCCGTGGCCACCGACGACGTCGGCGTGGCATCCGTCGAGTTCCTGGTCAACGGCGTGCCCGCGGGCAAGGACACGGAGGCCCCCTACACCCTGCGGATCCAGGCGCCCCCCTATGGTGGCGCCACGCTCACCCTGGCCGCAGCGGTGACGGACACCGGGGGGCAGCGGGTGGTGGGGCCGACGCAGAGCGTGAAGGTGGCGGGGACCCCCGCGCCCAGCCAGCAGCCGGTCGTCATCGAGCTGCCCACGCCCGGCGCCATGCTGGTGCAGGGGCTGCCCCAGGTGCTGCGCGTGACCAGCGGCGACTGGAAGGCGGGCACCCTGTCCACCGAGGACTTCCAGGTGGTGCGCTTCTACCTGGACGACGCCTTCGCGGGCGCGGTGGACCTGCCTCGCGTGGAGGTGCGGGAGCACCCCGAGAACCGCGCCGCCATCCCGGTCCCCCTGTGGGAGCTGACCTTCACGCCGCGCCAGGGGACCGCTGGCTCCAGCGTGGCGCTGCGCGTGGAGGCGCTGGACCGCGCGGGGGCGCTGGTGCGCTCGGAGACGCTGCTCGTTCGCGTCGTGGGGGACTCGCCGCCGCTGCTCACCGTGAAGCAGCCCCGCGGCACCTCCGCCAACGCGGTGGTGGGCGTCCCGTTCCACGTCTCCGGCACGGTCGGCGACGATGCCATGGCCTTCGGCACCCAGGTCGCCCTGCGCGTGGCGGGGACGACCGTGGCCTCGACGCGGCTGACCAAGGCGGGAGGCGGAGGCTCCTCCGCGGGCAGTGAGGACTTCGACCTGTCCTGGACGCCGGTGGCGGGGGACCTGGGACGTTCGCGGCAGGTGGAGGTCGTGGCGACCGACAGCGTCGGCCAGCCCTCCCGCTACGTGTTCACCGCCAACGTCGTCGCGGACGCGCCTCCCAAGAACCTCGTCATCCTCACGCCCGCCTTCCGGTCCAACCTGGTCGGCGGCAGCACCGTGACGCTGACCGCCCAGGTCGAGGACGAGCAGCCGGACAAGGTGGAGCTGCGCTGGTTCGTGGGCGACGTGGCGGTGGGGCAGTCCGCGAAGGCGCCCTATGCCCTGGCCTACACGCTACCGGGCGTGACCCAGTCCACGCTCCTGCAGATCACCGCCGAGGCGCGCGATGTCTCGGGCCTCACCACGCGCAAGACGACCGAGGTGTTCGTCATTCCGGACGCCGTGCCGCCCTCGGTGTCCTTCGTGGTGCCGAAGAGCCCCGCGAAGGTGACGGAGCAGCAGGACCTGCTGGTCTCCGTGGCGGGCCTGGACGATGTGGAGGTGGTCAAGGCGGAGATCCTCCTGGACGGCAACCGCGTCCTGCTCGACGAGGCTCCGGGGAAGAACGGCGGCGTGCGGGGCTCCTTCGTCACCCACGCCGTGGTGCCGACGAGCGCGCTGGGTGTGAAGGGCAGCCATCATGTGCTGACCGCGCGGGCCTGGGATTCGTCCGGCAACCTGGGGGCGGCGCCCCCGGTGCAGGTCGAGGTGACGGAGGATGCAGCACCGACGGTGTCGTTCCCGCTGCTCACCCCCACGACGGCCACCGTGGGGACGAAGGTGGATGTGTCGGTGGTGGCCAGCGACGACGTCGCCGTGACGACCGTGACGCTGCTGCTGGACGGGCAGAGCCTGGGCGTGGCCACGGTGCCCCCGTACCACTTCAGCTTCACGGCGACGGGGCCCGCGCGCCAGGCAACGTTGGTGGCGCGAGCAGCTGACGGCACGCATGTCACGGAGGCCCAGTCACAGCTGGACATCGTGGCGGACAGCGAGCCTCCGCTGCTCACCTTCCGCTCACCCGCGCCAGGCGCGCCGGTGTTCGCGGGTCGGGCGCTGGAGGTGGTGGTCGCCGCCCTGGACGACGTGGAGGTGGCGCAGGTGGAGCTGTGCGCGCAGGGCAACTGCCTTGCGCCCACCCCGGGCAGCGCGGAGGGGCTCTACCAAGTGTACCGCTGGACGGTGCCGGTGGCGGCCAGCCTCGAAGGCCAGACGCTCACCCTGAAGGCCACGGCCAGGGACTCCTCCAACCTCACCACCGTGCGCGAGCTCCCGGTCGCCGTGGTGAAGGACCTGCCGCCCGTGGTCACCCTGGTCGCCCCCGCCGTCGGCACTCCCTACAAGGAAGGTGAGGACGTCCGGTTGCTGGCCACCGTGGGTGATGACGACGGCGTCGTCGGATTCGTGGGCTTGTCCGGTAGCGTGCGTCAGGGCACGCTGCCGGCGTCCGGGCCTCCGCTCGTCCTCTCCGGACAGCAGGCCGTCGTGGTCCAGGCGCCCATCATCAGCCAGGGCGCGCAGCCGTCCGTGGGCATCGAGGCGCGCGACACGGGGGGCAACACGGGCAAGGCTGAGGTGCACCTGAACGTGCGCGCGGACACCGAGGCGCCCTCCGCGGTGCTCGTGGCCCCGCTGTCGTCGCAGGGGAACACGCTCACCGTGAAGCGCGATGGAGCCCTGGGCCTGCGTGTGGAGACGGGGGACGACGTGCGCGTCGCGCGCGTGGACGTCGAGGTGCGCCAGTCCGGCGCCGTGGTGACGGGAGTCGGCGGCGGCAGCGTGCTCGTGTCCAAGGATGGACGCTATGAGGAGACGCGCACGCCCAACCCGCTCGCGCCCGGGGAGATCCTCGTCAGCCGGCGGTACCTGGCCAGCTTCGAGGGCACGCTCAGCCTGAAGAACCTCCCCCTGGGGACCGGCTACACGCTGGTGGCCCGGGCCGTGGATCCCGCCGGGAACGCCACGCCCACCGCGCCCCTGGCCTTCCACATCGTGGAGGCGCAGGACACGGAGGCGCCCGTCCTGGCCCTGTCGCTGGAGGGGACGCCCTCCGACAAGACGTGCGTGGCGGGCTCGTCCGTCACGCTGAAGGCCCAGGCGCACGACGACGACAAGCTGGCGTCGCTTGCCGTCAAGGCGGATGGCGCGGCCCTCTCCGTCGAGCCCTTCGGCCAGGTGGCCACCCTGACGCGCACGTGGCCGCTGACGCTCCCCGCGCTGGGCTCCCTGGGCCCCCGGACCTATACCGTCGCGGCCCAGGTGACGGACGCCGCGGGCAAGACCACCCATGCCTCGCTCTCGTGCGAGCTGGTGGCGGACGTGGCTCCGGTGGTGCGCTGGTCGCAGCCGGCCGCGAACGGCGCACTCCTGGAGGAGGCGTCTCAGTCCGTCCAGGTGGAGGTGGAGGAGGACACGGGCATCGCCGCCGCGTGGCTGGTGGGCTCGACGCGCGCGCCCGCGAGCTTCTTGGGCAATGGCCACTTCGTGCTGCCCACGCCCCACGCGAGTGGAACCCCGCGAGGGGCCTCCGTGGCGCTGGAGTTCGGCGCGGCCCAGCGCTTCGCGCTCCAGGCCGGCGCGAACGGACTGGACGTGGAGGCGCCCGCCACCGGCCTGCTCGGCGCCGCGCCGCGCCGGCTGGTGCTGTCCGTGGAGCCCTCGGCGGCCGCGGATGTGCGCGCCGAGGTGCGCTACCGCTTCACCGTGACGCCGGGCATGGAGAACGATGCCCAGCTCCAGTCCTTCCTCGCCGCGAACCCGGGCGGACGCCGGCAGGTGAACCTCACCGCCGCGGCGCGCTGCGGGGGCGTGCAGGACGGCCCCTACTGCGTCGACCTGATGTTCCCCGCGGCGCTGGACATGGAGGAGGTCCAGGTGTCGCTGCGGCCCACCCAGTCGGGCGGGACGATGCCGGCCGTCACGGAGGTGGGCGTGCGCTACGAGGGCGCCTCCGCCCAGGTCCGCGCCGTGGCCTCGGGGGAGCGGCTGACCGTGCAGCCCTGGAGCATGGCGGTGACGCCCGGCAGGGTCTTCACCGCGCAGTCGAAGTACCGGCTGCCGGAGGGCTGGAGCCCGGATCCGGTGCGGCTCACCGTGGCGGTGAAGGACCTGGCGGGCGCGGTGACGGTCCAGGGCCGCGCGTTCCAGGCCGCGCCGGACACCGCGGGACCGGCGGTTCGCATCGTGCAGCCGGTCAGCGGGACGGCCCGCGTGGAGAAGGAGTCGTTCTCCGTCAATATCGAGGCCTCCGACAACGTGGACGTGCGCCGCGTGGAGCTGCTGGTGGACGGCGTCAGCCGTGGCGTGCGCGAGGGCGTGCGCCTGGGCAGCGTGACCTTCCCCCTGAGCATCCCGAGCCCCACCACTGGCGCGCCGCTCCAGTTGGTCGCGCTGGCGGAGGACCGCTCCGGCAATGCGTCCGTTTCTCCGACGGTCTATCTGGAGATCCGCCCGGACGCGCCGCCGACGGTGGCCCTGTCCCAGCTGGAGTACACGCTGCCCAACGGATCGCCCGAAGGGGGCAACCGCATCTCCGAGACGGAGCTGCAGAGCGGCTACGTGCGCGTGCTGGAGGGCGTGCCGCACTCGGTGAAGGTCGCGGTCGATGACGACGTGGGCCTCGCGAAGGTGGAGGCCTGGTACGACGACGCGAATCTCCTGACGAACGTTCCCTCCGCGGGCACCAGGAGCGCGACCCACACCGTGTCGTTCACGCCGCAGCGCAAGGCGGGCGGCGCGCCCGGTCTGCTGCGGGTGCTCGTCACGGATACGAAGGGCTTCCAGCAGCAGGCGCGGGTCCTGGTGGAGCCGCAGGCGCCTCGCGCGCCGGCCATCTCCATCGCGTCGCCCACGCCTGGCGCGACGCTCACCGAGGGCAGCGTGTCGCTGGTGCTGTCCGCGGTGGCGGGTGACGACACGGGCGTGGGCAGCGTGGAGTTCTTCATCAACGGCAAGTCCGCGCTGACGGTGTCGCGCGCGCAGGCCCGCGTCATCCAGGCGGAGCCGGCGGATGGCTCTCCCAACAGCCTGCCCCGGGCATACGACCCCACGCTGCGGGACGCGGCGGCGACCCTGGCCACGCCCTTCGACGACGTGTCCCGGCTCAAGGAGTTCCAGGGCCGCGTCTGGCTGCCGCCGGGCTTCGTGAAGCGGGATCCGCTGAATCCGACGCGGTTGACCATCCGCGCGGTGGCTCGGGACCTGGAGAACCACACCACCGGTGTCGAGCACAGCGTGCTCGTGGTGGCGGACACCACGCCGCCCGAGGCCATCGTCCTCCGCCCGTCGCTCGGGCAGGACCTGGTGGAGGGCAGCCTCGTCGTCATCGAGGCGCTGGGCCTGGACAACGTCTTCGTCCAGGAGGTGGAGATCCTGGTGGGGCCGAACCTGAGCGCCCTGCGGACCGTGCGCCGCGCGGGCGGCTTCACCCCGGAGACCGCTGTCGTCCAGGAGGGCTATGGCCTCTCCAGCCCGGTGGTGCGCGCGGAGTTCACCGCGCCGCGCCTGAGCGAGCTGGGCGCCGGGGATTCGGCGCCGTACTTCATCGTGGTGCGCGTGCGGGACTCCGCTGGCAACACGAGCGAGGAGGCGCTGCAGTTGGTGGACATCGTGCGGGACCAGCCGCCCGCGGTGTCGCTGCTGTCCCCGAGCGACGGTGCCTCCGTGGTCGAGGCGACGCCGGTCACGGTGACGGTGTCGGCCGAGGACGACGTGGCCGTCACGAGCGTGTGGCTGTCCGTCAACGACGTGCCCTACGGCCTGGTGCTGCGCGCGCCGCCCTATGTGTTCAACGTCCCCGTGCCCGTGGGCGCCTCGACGATGACGCTGCAGGCGGTGGCCAGGGACTCCTTCGACCACGAGGTGCGAAGCCAGGTCGTCGTGGTGGCGGTGAAGCAGGACGCGCCGCCCACGGTGGCCATCGCAGAGCCGCAGAACGCCACCCAGGTCACGGAGGGGCGGGACTTCGCCTTCCTGGTGGCCGCGCAGGACGACGTGGGCGTGCAGTCCGTGGAGGCCACCGTGGAAGGCGGCCTGGGCGGGGCGCTGCGCTTCGTCAGCACCAGCGCGCCCCACCGCTTCCGGGTGCCGTTGCCGCCCGGATCGGCGGGGCGGACGCTCACCCTGCGCGCCAGCGCGCGTGACACGGCGCAGAAGCAGACCCTGGCGCCGGTGGTGACCGTGCAGGTGGTGGCGGACACGACACCGCCCACACTGAGCTTCCTCACACCCGCGGACAACTCGGAGATCACCGCCGGGCAGTTGCTTCGCGTGGAGACCACCGCGGACGACAACGTGGCCGTCGTGCGCGTGGACTTCAAGCTCAACGACGCGCTGTACGCGACCATGCCCGCGGCGCCCTACGCCTTCACCTACCGGGTGCCCGCGAACCTGGCGGGCATGGACCTCAAGCTCGAAGCCATCGCCACCGACACGTCCGGCCTCTCCGTCAGCAAGACGCGGACGGTGAACGTGAAGGTGGATGCCCTGCCCGAGGTCGCGATGGCGCCCGCGGGCCGGTTGGTGGTGGGTCGCCCGACACCGCTGAGCGCGACCGCGTCGGACGACGTCGCCATCGCCAGCGTGGGCTTCTACGCCTCGCGTGAGGGCGGGAGCGAGATGGAGGTCGGGCGGCGCAACCAGCTGCCCTACGAGATCGTCTACACGCCGCAGCCGGAGGAGGAGGGCCAGACGGTGGTGTTCCGCGCCCGGGCCGTGGACGTGGCCGGACAGGAGAAGTGGAGCCAGACCGTCTCCGCGGTGGTGGAGCCGGACTCGAAGCCCACGGTGGCCATCATCCAGCCCGTGGACGGGACCGCCATCTTCGAGAGCACGCCCCTTCGCATCGACGTCGACGCGAGGGATCAGGAGGCGCGGGTCAGCGCGGTGCACTTCTTCGTGGACGGCCGCAAGGTGGCCACGTCGAACGTCCCGGCGGGCTACGCCGGCAAGCCCACGGTGTTCTCCACCACCTTCCAGCCGGACGTGGGCAGCGGCAACCGCTTCCTGGTGCTCACGGCGGTGGCCGTGGACTCGGCGGGCCAGGAGACGACGTCGGCCCAGGTCAAGGTGGGCACCGTGCGCGACACCGTGCCGCCCGAGGTGGAGCTGGTGGATCCACCCGCCTTCGACGTGGTGACGGAAGGCGAGCCGATGACGCTGTCCGCGGCGGCCGACGACAACGCCAGGGTGGCGCGCGTCGACTTCATGCTGGATGGCGGCGTCGTTGACTTCGACACGACGCCGCAGACGGGGCCGGCCAGCCGGGACCTGTTCCAGGGCTCATGGACGCCGCCCACGGGCTTCGCGGGTGAAACCGCGACGTTCCACGCCGTCGCGTGGGACCCGTCCGACAACAAGGGGGTGTCGTCGCTCGAGACCGTGGAGCTGGGCATGGCGCCGTCGGGCCGCTTCATCCCGCTCGCGGGGGACATCACCCAGACGCTGCTGCGCGGGGGGCCGGACCACCTCGTGCTCGTGGGCAAGCGCGGCGGAGTGCCGCTCCACCAGGTGGCGCTCACGCGCGTCGACCAGGGCTCCACCACGTCCCTGGGGACCGTGGAGCTGAACGGTCCCGTGCGCGCCGCGGCCTTCATGGGGTCCACCGCCGTCATCGCGACAGGGGCCTACGCGCCCGGTGGCAACCTGCCCGCGTTCCCGCCGCAGCTGGCGGTCATCAACGTGGCCAACCCGAACGTGCCCGAGAAGCTCGGGACGGTGGACCTGCCCGGGGAGGCCATTCACGGCGCCGCCGCCGCGGGTCACCTGGCCTTCGTGGCCAACGGCGCGACGGGTGTGGCGGTGGTGGACATTGGCGACCCCGAGGCCCCGGTGCGGTTGAACACGCGCACCGTGGTGGGCCCGGCGTACGACGTCGCCGTGAGCGGAGACCTGCTGCTGGTGGCGGCGGGGACGGGCGGCCTGCGCGTGCTCGACCTGCGCAGCCCGGCCCTGGTGCAGCGCGGCTTCGTGGCGCTGCCAGGCGAGGCCGTGCGGGTGGTGGCCCAGGGAAGCCGGGCCTTCGTGGCGTGCCGTGACTCCGCCGCCACGTTGGCGGTGGTGGATGTGTCGAACCCGGCGGAGCCGCTCCTCCAGGCGCTGGTCCCGCACCGTTCGGCGCGCCAGGACCTGCTGGCCACCGGCCTTTCGGACGTGGTGGTGGAGGGCAACCTCGCGGTGGTCGCCGCCTCGCTGGTGAAGGGCACCACGCCCATGAAGGGCCTGCTGACCGCCTCCGTGCTGGACACGAACGGCGCCGTGACGCCCTTCGTGCGGGCGAACCTGCCGAGCGCGGGCGGGTTGGCGCTGATGTCCGGCACGCCGGTGGCCCAGTTCGGGAACGAGGGCGGCGCCATCTACACGCTGCCCCGCTTCGTCGTCACCGGCGTGACGCCGCTGGACGGCACCCAGGGCGTGGCCGTGAACGCCCCGGTCGCGCTGGAGTTCTCCTCGCCGCCCAAGCCGGGGGAAGTCACCGCGGACACGGTGATGCTGCGCGAGGCGGACCCCACGCTGGGCCGCCGGGTGCCCGTGGCGCTGGCGGTGTCCGGCCGGACGGTGACGCTCACGCCTTCCTCCACCGAGCCCCTGAAGGTGTCCACGCCGTACTACGTCGTCGTGACGTCCGGGCTGCATGACGTGGCGGACAAGGCGCTCGCGAAGCCCTTCATCTCCGGGTTCCGCACCCGGGCCACGACCCAGGATGCGCCCCATGTGGCGAGGGTGGTGCCCTCGGCGGGCCCGCTCGGGGGCGGCTCGCGGGTGACGGTGACGGGAGCGCACTTCGTCCCGGGCGCGAAGGTGTACTTCGCCGGGGCGGAAGGGCAGGCCGTGGAGGTGGCGGCGGACGGCGCGAGCCTCACCGTGAACACTCCCGCGCGCGAGGAGGGCCCGGCGCTGGTGACGGTGGTGAACCCGGATGGCGGCGAGGGTTCGCTCGTGGGCGGCTACCTGTACCTGCCCCTGTTGCAGGTCTCCTTCGTGGCCCCGGCGTCGGGGCCGCTTGCGGGTGGCACGCACGTGGAGGTGTCCGGCGCGGGCTTCCAGCGCGGCGCCACGGTGTCGTTCAACGGCGTCCTGGCCCCATCCGTGCGCGTGCTCGCGCCCGGGCGGATGGAGGTGGTGACGCCCCCCGGCGCCTTTGGTCCGGCGGACGTGGTGGTGACGAACCCGGACACGAAGCAGGCCTTCGCCGCGGGGGCCTTCCTCTACAGCCGCTTGGCCGTGTCGACGCGCATCGGGCGTTACGACCCTCAGATGGACGGAAGCACCAGGCCCACCTACCGGCTGCCGAAGGGCGCTCCGCTCGCGGTCGCGCTGAATGCCGGGACGGCATGGGTGCTGTCCGGGGCCGAGGTGAACACCCAGGGCCTGACCCCCGCGGAGGTGCTCGACACGAGCACGGTGGGCGGCCTGGGCGCGGTGGACGTGTCCCTGGCGCAGGCCGGGGTCGTGGGCGGCATCAACATCCTTCCCCCGTATGAGCCCGCGGCGCTGGCCGTGCGGGGCCACCACGCCTACGTGGTGGCCAACGCGCAGTCGCTGCCGTACGTGGACATGGTGGGTGAGGGGGGGCCATCGCTCCTGGCGTTCGACATCTCCAATCGCACCGGGCCCGAGGCGCGGGGAGTCGTGGCGTTCCCTGGCACCGCGCGCTCCATCGCGCTCGTGGGCGACCTGGCGCTGGTGGCGGCGGGTGACGCGGGCCTGTTGACCTTCTCCCTGGTGGATCCCGATCAGCCCCTGCTGCTCGGCGCTCGCACCCAGTTCCTGATGGCGGGCAGCAGCGCGCCCGTGAGCGTCGAGCGCGTGGCTGCCTGGAGCGACCGCGCGCTGGTGGAGGTGAAGCGCGGCAACGCCATCAGCACCCTGCTGCTCGACCTGACCCCGGCGGGCTTCGCGGTCCTGGGCGAGCTGTCCGGTGAGTTCGGTGACATGGCGATGCGCGACACCCAGGCGCTGTCCGCGTGGCGCACGCTGCGCACGACGTCCCTGGTGCCCGCGTCGCGGCCGTATACGCAGGCGGTGGTGCCGCCGACGGTGCGCGGCGGCCTGTTCGGCGCCGGCGCGCTGGGGCCGCAGGTGGCCGCGGCGGTGACCTCTCCCATTGGGCTGGCGAGCAGTCCCGCGTCGCTCCAGCTGGTGGAGGCCTCGGACCTCTCCACGCCGCGCACCATCGACGCCATCGACCTGTACCCGGCGAGCCAGCTGTCCGATGTGGACCTCGAAGGGGACGTCGCGGTGGTGAGCATCTCCGCGACGGAGCGGGGCAAGGCCCTGGACGGCCTGGCCGTGGTGCGGCTGCCGTTCCCCGTGGTCGTGGCCTCCGTGCCCGCCGCGGGCGAAGGGGCGATGCGCCCGTCCAGCGCGCTGCGCCTGACGTTCAACATGGCCGTGGAGCAGGGACCGTCCGCCGAGCTCCGGCTGGTCCTGCTGGATGGTTCCGCGAATGGCACCGACGTCCCCGTCACGGTGGGGGGGATGGGGACGACGGAGGTGACGCTCCAGCCCTCCGGTGGCCCGCTGCTGACGTCGAATCGCTACCGGCTCACGGTGTCGGGCCTGCGCTCCGTCGGTCCCCAGTCGGCGGCGATGCCGGGGGTCTACACGCTGGAGTTCACCACGGCGAAGGTGACCAATCCCTCGCCCATCAGCGTGACGTCGGTGAGCCCGCGTCAGGGGCCCGTGGGCGGCGGCACGACAGTGACCGTCGAGGGCGTCGGCTTCGAGCAGGGCCTGGAGGTCCTGCTCAACGGCCAGGAACTGCCTCCTTCGCAGGTGACGCTCTCCGGCTCCACGCTGACGTTGATCACGCCCGAGGGGACGGAAGGCGCCGCGACGCTGGAGATCCGCAACCCGTCGGGCACCCGCTTCGTGCTCCCCGGCGCGTTCGTCTACATGGCGGACCTGTCCCTGGTTTCCATCGCGCCTGCGCGGGGCCCCACGGCGGGTGGGACGCGTGTGGTGCTGACGGGCCATGGGTTCTCACCCACGGGCACCGTGAAGGTCTGCTTCAAGACGCTGACGGATTGTGTGACCGCCAGGGTGTTGGGGCTCAACACCCTGGAGGCCACCACGCCCAACGGGGCGCGCGGCACGGTGGACGTCTCGGTGGTGAACCCGGATGGAACGCGCGCCACCCTCCCCAATGCCTTCACCTTCGACGAGCCCACTGGCGCGTCGGTGGCCCTGGGCGGCACGCTGCGCGACGCGGTGGTGATCGGCTCCTATGCCTACGTGGTGGGCAGCACGGGGCTCTCCGTGGTGGACATGTCCGGCCTCTACACGCGAGGCGCGAAAGCGGGCGACGTCATCCCGCCGCAGGCGCAGGCGGAGCTGGTGGACGAGGACAAGACGGGGGGCGACGACCGCATCGTCGGCTTCGCGGCGGCGGGGGACCTGTGGTCCGTGTCCTATCCGTCCACCGGGGGCACCCGCATCTTCGCGAGCGGTGTTCTGTCTCGCGACGGGGATGAAAACCCGACGACGGGCGTGGTCTACGAGTTCGACGTCTCCAACCCCTTCGAGCCGAAGGTCGTGTCCGCGCGCCCCATCTCGGGGGACGGCGCCTATGGCGTGGATGCGCGAGGCGACCGGTTGCTGGCCGCCGTGGGCAGCCAGGGCTTTCACACCTTCGACATCTCGCAGACGCCCTTCCCGATCCGGAGCGATTCGTCGAATCCGGGCGCCCAGTCGCTGTCCGTCGAAGGCGGGCAGGCCGCGGCGGGCGTGGGCACGCGCACGAAGGCAGGCACGGTCCAGGATGGCTCCTTGCGGATGCTGTCGGTGGAGGGCCCCGTCACCGGGCAGGGGGAGCTGGCGCTGAACGTGCAACGCGTGCGGCTGCGCGGAACCCTGGCGGCGGTGGCCGCGGGGGCTGAAGGGCTCGTGCTTGTCGACGTGAGCGACCCGTGGCACCTCGTGCGCAAGGGCAGCGTGGACGTGAAGGGCTTCGCGACGGACGTGAGGCTCGCGGGTGACCTCGCGTACGTGTCCGCCGGTGCGGCGGGCGTCGCGGTGGTGGACATCAGCGACCCGGCGGCTCCCCAGCTGCGCTTCCACGTGACGGGCGCGCAACCTGGCAGCACGTACGCCGCGGTGCTGACGCCTGGCGGCCGGGTGGTGAGCCTGCGCCAGCGCAACGGTTCGGGGGCGTGGTCGGTGGACTTCGGCCCCGGCACGGACCTGTCCGTGGTCAGCGCCAGCGTGGCGCCGGGTGAAGTCGTCCGGCTCGACCTGCCGTCCATCACGGTGGTGCTGTCTTCGACGGTGGACCCCGCGTCCGCGCAAGCCGCCTTCCAGCTCACTGCGGACGGCGAGCCGGTGTCCGGAACCCTGCAGGCCGGGGATTCGCAGCAGGCGCTCAGCACGATGGTGTTCACGCTGGCCGCTCCGCTGCCTCCCGATGCGCAGATGCGGCTCATGGTCGCGGACACGCTGCACAGCCGCGACGGGCGGTCGCTCGCCGCGCCGCTGCAGGTGGACTTCCGCACCGCCTTCGCGGCAGGGCCGGCGCCGGTGATCTCGCAGCTCGTGCCCCGCGTGGGCCCGGTGGCGGGTGGCGGCGTGCTCCAGCTCCTGGGGTCGAACTTCGATGCTTCATGTGAGGTATTCATCGGAGGGGCTCCGGCGACGGTCAGCTCGCGGTCGTCCACGCGGCTGGACGTGGTTGCGCCCCGGGGGGCTCCGGGCCTCGCGGACGTGGTGGTGCGCAGCCAGGTCACGGGCCTGAGCGCGCGGCGCCCGGGCGGCTACTTCTACACGCTGCCCCTGTTGGCGAAGTCCGCGACGCCGCGCTTCCTGAATCCGCGCGGCCACAGCACGATCGAGGTGGAGGGCGAGGGCTTCCTGCCGACATGGGCGGATCCGTTTGGCCTCTCCACGCAGGTCCGGGTGCGCGGCATCCCCGCCACGCAGGTGGAGGTGCTGTCACTCACGAAGCTGCGGGCCCTCGCGCCACCGGGCTCGTTCGGTGATGCGCCGGTGATGGTGCTGTCCTCCGATGGTGTGGAGCGCAGCGTGGTGAACGACAGCCGCACCGGCTATGGCCTGCCGTTCCTGGGAGAGGAGCTGGCGCTGGCGGTGAGGCCCCGGGCGCTGTCGCCCAGCCCGCTGTCTCCCTTCTATGTCTATGCGGCGGCGGGTGCGGCGGGGGCCGGCAACAAGTTCCCGCAGTCCTACCTGGGGCCGCTGACGGGGCAGGGGACGGTGCCGCAGTCCTACCGCGCCGTCGCCTACGACGTGCAGCTCGCTGGCCGCCCGCGCGCCGCGGGAAATCAGATCGTCCACGCGCCGGATGCGAGCGTGGACCTGGTGCTGGCCATCCTCAACCACTTCGTGCCGGCCAGCACGGCGATGCCGGACATCGAGCTGATGCCCGACTCGCTGGACATCGCGCTGTCGGGACAGCGGCTGTACGTGGCCAATGGCCTGAGCGGCCTCACGGTGCTGAACGGGACCGGCACGCTCGAGGTGAACGGCAACGGCGAGCTGGAGACGCTGGGCCTGCTGGGCCGGGCGAAGCTTTCAGGCACCGGGGAGCTGCTCTCTACGCGCGTCGTCCCCACGCCGGTGGGCGCCTGGGTGCTGGCCAACGGCCTGATGGATCCTCCGGATTCTCAGCCGGGTGGAACGTGCCAGCCCCAGCGGGACCAGGTGGGCACGGACGGCAAGCTCTACCTGGTGGATGCCCGCACGCCGACGGATCCGCTGCTCGTGACGCAGTCGGGAGGCGAGGGCTTCGAGCCCTACGGCGCGACCGTGGCGGACGGCCGCCTGTACGTGGTGACGGGCCAGCACCAGGGAGAGCGCTACTTCCGGTGCGATCCGAGTCAGCCGCTCCCTCCCCTGCCAGAACTGTCCCTCAAGGGCGGTGCCCGGGGCGGTCAGCGCACGATCTACAAGAACAACGTCATCCCCAAGGGGGCGCTGCTCATCTACTCCTCGGCGGGCGCGGACGCGGCCGTGGTGGGGACGCTGCATGAGAACGGCAACCTCACGGACGTGGTGGTCCGCGACGGCGTGGCGATCCTCGCCTCGGCCGAGTTCGGCCTCACGTTCGTGGACGTGTCGAACCCGCAGTCCCCCTCGGTCATCACCCGCATTCCCTTCGACGAGGGCCTGTCCAACACGCCTGGCGAACCGCAGCGGCTCCGGCTGGTGGGCGACGTGCTGTTCGTGGCGGCGAACATGGGCGGTGTCGTGCTGGTGGACGTCTCCGACCTCCACCATCCGGAGCTGCTGAGTGGTGGCAACGTCGAGACCGCCATGGACGTGCTGCCCGTGAGCGACCGGCTGATGCTGGCCGGGGGCTCGAGCCTGTACGAGCTGGAGACGCCGTTCATGCTGGTGACGGGAACGCAGCCCGCGCGGGGCGAGCTCGTGCCGCCGTCCCTGCAGGAGCTGGTGGTCCGCATGAACCGCCCCGTATCGCCTGGGAGCGTCACCGCGGCCAACGTGCGGCTGAAGGGGCCGCAGGGCGCGGACGTGCCGTTGACGCTCTCCGTGCGCGACATCCCGGGGCAGCTCGACTTCGCCATCGTCGCGGTGCCGCAGGAGCCGCTGCAGGCGGAATCGCCTTACACGTTGGAGGTCGGCACCTCCGTCACGGATCAGCGGGGTGGCGCGCTGCTGGTGCCGCTGCGCACGACGTTCCAGACGGCGAAGGCCGGGGCGCGCGCGCCGGTCATCGCGTCGTTCTCCCCGTCCACGGTCTCCACGGCCGGGGGCGGAGTGGTGACGGTGCACGGCCGTGGGCTCGCGGGCGTGACCCGCGTGTTCCTGGGCTCGGGCGTGGAAGGGACCGTCGGCGACAGGACGGACACGGCGCTGACCGTGACGCTGCCTGCGCTGTCCGCGGGGCCGGTGGACGTGCGGCTCGTGGATGAGGGGGGGCCGGAGACCCTCTTCCCGGCGGGCCTGCTCGCCCTGGAGCCGCTGGCCGGCAAGGCCGTCACCCTGAGCCCGAACCACGGTCCGGTGAGCGGCGGAACGCGCGTGCGGGTGAGCGTGGCCGGCAAGGCCGTGGCGCCCGGAACGACGGTCAAGGTGGGCGGAGTCGATGGCGTGGACGTGGACGTCCTCGACCTGTCCACGCTGGAGTTCACCACGCCCATGAGTGATGCCGCGGGCCTGGCGCTCGTGACGCTGACGCGACCGGAGGACAAGGATTCGGACACGCATGCCTCCGTGCCGGTCACCGTGGGGAGCTTCTCCTATGACCTGCCCGTTGGCACGACGCTGAGCCTGCCCGGCTTCCCCCCGCGGGAGGCGTCAGACATCAAGCTGGCGGGAGACCGGCTCTACGTGGGTGTCTCCACGCCGTCCCTGGCCGGCCTGGAGATCTTCGATGTCCGCCTGGAAGAGCGTCCCCTGCGACTGGGGGGCTTGAGCACCGCATCGCCGGTGCGGGGGCTGGACGTTTCGGGCGCGCTGGCGCTCCTGGCCAATGACGTGGCGGGGCTCGCGGCGGTGGACGTGTCGCGCCCGGAGACGCCCTTCGTGGTGCGGCGGGTGTCCACGGATGGCATCGCCACGGCCGTGCGGCTGGAGGGCTCGCAGGCCTTCGTCACCACCGTGAACCCCTCGGCGGCGGGCGGCAAGGTGCAGGTGTTCGACGCCGCTTCGCCCGGCCTGGAGCTCCTGGAGACGGTGGAGCTCAATCCGGCCGCGGACGCGCTGGCCCTGGACCTGGGGCCGGACCGCTTCTACGTGCTGACGTCGAGCGTGGTGGGCGCGCAGGGCAATGGGCTCGTCCTGTCCATCTACGACCGCGCGGGCCAGCACCAGGGACACATCAGCGTGGACTCCGCGTTGACGCAGTTCGAGGACCTGGTGCGCAGCCGCGTGGTGGTGCGCTCGCGGCGCGCCTACGTGACCGCGGGCAAGCGGCTGCATGTGTTCGACCTCACGGACGAGTCCTCGCCGCAGCGGCTGCAGTCCACCGACCTGGGCGCGGACCTGGCCGGCCTGGGCTGGGTGGGCGGGACGTTGTTCGTGTCCACCGACGGCGCGAACACGGTGCAGACCGTGCCGCCCGTGGAGCTGCTGCCTGTGGGCATGACGCCCGCGTCCGGGGCGCTCGCGGAGGCGACGACCTCCGTGCAGGTGGACTTCACCCTTCCGGTGAAGGAGGAGTCCCTCACCGCGTCGTCGTTCGTGGTGAAGGCGCTGCGCGCGGGGACGACCGTGTCGGTGGCTGGGACGCGGCAGGTGGAGTACGCGGTGCGCGGCTCGTCCGTCGTTTTCACGCCCGACGCCCCGTTCCAGGACGGAGACGTCGTGTCGGTGGACGTGGAGGGGCTCGTGTCGATGAGCCTGAAGCCCCAGGCCGTGGCGTTCCACGGGACGTTCACGGTGGTGGGCGCGCAGGCGCAGCAGCCGCGCATCGACTCGCTGAAGCCTGCGTCGGGCCGGGCGGACCGCACGACGGTGGTGGAGCTCACGGGCGCGGGCTTCCGCGCGGGTGACGTCGTCCGCGTGGGCGGCCGTCCGGTCACCGTGGCGGTGGTGGACGCGAACACGCTCTCCCTCACCATCCCCCCGCCGCCGCTGGACAGCAGTGGCCTGCCGGTGTCGGGCTCGGCGTCCGTGGAGGTGGTGGATCCCAGCGGGCTGTCCGCCGTGAGGCTGGGCGGCTTCGTGTTCCGCGACGTGCTGAAGCTGCTTGCGCTGTCGCCTGACCGCGCGCCGCAGCAGGGTGGGGTGAAGGTGCTGGTGTCCGGCCGGGGCTTCGCGCCGGGCATGAAGGTGTCCTTCGGCGGAACGGATTCCTTCGGCGTGCGGGTGCTCAGCACCCAGGTCGCGGAGGCTGTCGCGCCGACCCA
This sequence comes from Corallococcus sp. RDP092CA, assembly GCF_041903675.1. NCBI lineage: Bacteria > Pseudomonadati > Myxococcota > Myxococcia > Myxococcales > Myxococcaceae > Corallococcus > Corallococcus sp. RDP092CA. The sequence continues at coordinate 165,815 of NZ_JAYESI010000014.1, forward strand.
TGGCGCGGGCGTTGTCGACGTGGCGGTGGCGCTGGAGGGCGACACGTCGCTGCTGCCGGCCTCGTTCCTGTATGGCTCGGGCGCGGTGGCCCGGCTGTCGACGCCGCCGGTGCGCGACGTGCTGGTGGACAACGGCGTGGCATATGCCGCGCTCGGCGCCACCGTCGACGTGTACGGCGTGGATGGCACCTTGCTGTCCGCGGACCGGAAGACGCAGAACGGCGGACTGCTGTTGGCCAGCCTCAGCGAGCCCACGCACGTCACCCCCATCAAGGAGGTCCCCCTCCCCGGGCTGGGGGGCAGCCGCCGCGTGCTCAAGCGGGGCAACACCGTCTACGTCGCGGCGGGTTTGGGTGGCGTGCAGCGGGTGAACGTGGCTCAGCCGGGGGCGGCCATGGCCTACACGGCCCTCACGGTCTCCGGAGGCGCGGCGGACATCGCGCTGGGCGGGTCGTTGCTGTTCGTCGGTGATTCCGAAGGCGTCAAGGTGTTCGACGTGGCCAATGCCAATGCCGAAGCGCAGCCCCTGCGCGTCGGCGCGCGGGCCATCCCGGGTGGGGTGAGCTCCCTGGCGTTGCACGGCAGCCGCCTGCTGGTCTCCAGCGCGGCGAAGGCTCCGGCGAAGTTGTACGTGCTGGACGCGCGCACCGGGGACCTGGCGGAGCAGGGCGTGACGGAGCTCGTGGCTCCGGCGGTGCACATCACCGCCGAGGGGACGCGAGCCTTCCTGTCGCTCGGGGCGGCGAAGCAGGTGGCCATCTACGAGCTGTCGAGCGCCAATCCCACGCCCGTGGGGACTCTGGTGGTGGAGGACCCGCTGGGCCTCGGCTGGGTGTCCGCCGAGCAGACGCGAGTCGCGGCGGGCGTGGCGTACGTGGCCGCCGGCGGCGGCAAGGTGCAGCGCTTCTCCGTGCGCGAGGGCATGGCGCCGGTGCGGCTGAGCCAGGCCTCGGTGGTCGGTGACGCGCGCACGCTGGCGCTCATGGGGCGCTACCTCCTGGTGGGCACGCTGGTGCTGGATGACGCGGGCACGGCCGTGGAGCTGCCGCTGACGGAGCCGGCCCAGGCATCGCTGCCGCTCGCGGGCGCGCTGGCCTCCGTGGAGCTGGACACGCTGGAGATCCGCGGCACGGAGCCGTCGGAAGGGGACCTCGTCGCGCCGGGCGCGCAGGTCCGCGTCCTCTTGAGCTCCCTGCCCGACGTGGCGAGCGCCGGACAGGTGACGCTGGTGCGCGCGAGCGACGGCGAGCCGGTGTCGGTGTCGCGCTCGGTGGAGACCGACACGCAGGGCGGCCAGGTGGTGCTGACGCCGTCCGCGCCGCTGGCGCTGGACACGCGCTATGAGCTCCGCGTGGGCGCGGAGTTGAAGGATCTCCGGGGCGCTGCGCTGGGCACCGAGGCCCGCGTCCGCTTCCGCACGAGCCTCAATGCGTCGCAAGAGCGGCCGGAGGTGGCCTCCGTGTCGCCGGCCTATGGGCTGGAGGCGGGCGGAAACGAAGTGGACGTGCTGGGCACGGGTTTCCTGCAGAGCTGCACCGTGAAGGTGGGCGGCGCGGTGGCCGCGGTCTCGCAGGTCTCGACGGACGGCAAGCGCGTCCGCGTGACGGTGCCGCCGGGCAAGGCGGGCGCCGCGGCGGTGGAGGTCATCAACCCGGGTGGCCTGTCGCACGTGCGGCTGGGCGCCTACCGGTACCTGTCGCCCCCGTCGCTGGCGGCGGTCCAGCCGGCGCGCGCGCCGTACAGCAGCCGGCAGGTGGTGACGCTCACCGGCCAGGGGCTCTTCCCTGGCTCGCAGGTGTCGTTCGGTTCGGTGCCCGCCCGCTCGGTGACGTTCACCGATTCCGGGGCGCTGCTCGTGGAGGTCCCGGATGACGTGACGGGCCGCGTGGACCTCACGGTCCTCACGCCGGGCACGCCGCCCCAGCAGGCCACGCTCGCCGGAGGCTTTACCTTCACGCTGGCGAAGCGCACCCAGCTGGACGGACAGGGCCAGGTGGTGGCGCGCAAGGACCATCGGCTGTTCGTGGCCCGGGATGGGTTCCTCACGGCGTTGGACTTCTCCGTCCCGGGGAGCCCGACAGTGGTGGGGACGGTGACGGGCGTGACGCAGCCCGTGGACCTCGCGCTCCATGGCGACTCGCTGTTCCTCGCGGGCCAGGGCGAGGTCGTCCGCTACGACGTGTCGTCTGGTGCGTGCGCGCCCCAGCCGCTGGCGACGTGTGGCCCTCTGGAGCAGGACCGCGTCGCGCTCGCGCCGAGCTCGGGCGTCACGCTCCGCGCGGTCGCGGCGGGCGATGCCGGCGCGTACGTGGCGGTGGCCGGCGGCAACGAGCTGGCGCTGCTGGCCCCCGTGAACGGCGTGTACGCGGTGGTCGCGCGGACGCTGCTCGACTCGGGCACGGTGCTGGACCTGGACGTGGTGCGGGGGGCGCTGGTGGTGCTGGTGCAGGACGGCGGGATGGGCGCCCGCCTGGAGGTGCGCAGCACGGAGAGCGCGAGCCTCACGCGTCTGCGCGAGGTCTCCCTGCCGGGTACGAGCTACGGCGGTGACGGCGCCCTGACGCACGAGGGGGCGCGACTGGCGGCCTCCGTGGGCGGGCAGCTGCACCTCTTCGACCTGACGGACGTGGAGGCGCCGGTCTTCGTGGCGTCCGCGCTGGATCCCAGCGGGGGCACCTCCGGCACGCTGTCGCTGTCGGGCCCGTGGCTCCTGGCCGCACAGGGTGGCCGGGTGTCGTGGCTGGACACCACGCAGGGGCTCCAGGAGCGTACGTTCGCGGATGGCCTGGGCCTCGTGTCGGACGTGGCGGTGATCAACGGCGTGGCCGTGGCCGCCACCTCCTCCAACAGCCTGCACGTGTTCAGGGTGCCGTACCCGACGGTGGACGGGATGTCGCCGCTGCCCGGTGACAGGGTGGCGCCGGGAGCGTCCGTCTCCGTGGCCCTGGCCTCGGAGCTGTCCAGCTCGGTGACCCTGGCGTCCTCGCTGGCGCTGTGGGATGGCGCGCTGCAGGTGCAGGGCACGCTCGCGCGCTCGGGCCATGCGCTCGTCTTCACGCCGGGGGCGGCGCTCGACCCGTCGCGTTCCTATGCGGCGCGGCTGGGCCTGGGCGCGGTGCCGGATGTCGTCGGCGGCACGGTGCTGGGAACGTGGGACTACCCGCTGCGCGCGGGAGGGCCGGCGGTGTCGCTGAGCATCTCCTCGGTGACCCCGGACACGGGCCCGGTGGCGGGCGGCGTGACGGTGAGCGTGCACGGGACGGGCTTCGATGCGAGCACTCAGGTGTTCATCGGCGGCATCGCCGCGCCGCTCGTCGCTCCGTTCGAGGAGACCGAGCTGCAGGTGAGCCTGCCGCAGGCCATCGTCGCGGGGCCCGCGGACGTGCGCGTGCGGCGCGCCTCGGATGGCGTCGAGGCCGTGGCGGCTTCGCGCTTCCTGTACGTCGCGCCGTTGTCGTTCGCGAGCGTGACGCCTCGCGCGGTGGACCTGGTGGGAGGGGCGGTGCGCATCGCGGGCGCGGGCTTCCACCGTGGCCTGGAGGTGCGCTTCGACGGCGTGAAGGCGTTCACCCAGAACCTGACCCCCAGCCGCGTGGACGCGCTGGTTCCGAGTGGAGACGAGCGACACCTGACGTTGACGCTCAGCCAGGCGGGCGCGACGCCGGTGGTGGTGGCGCAGGCGGTCTACCGGGGTGACGTGCGTGCCCCCGCCGTGGAGCGCGTCGAGCCGATGGCCACCGTGGGCAACCAGAACGTCCCGCTGGACGCCGTCTTCGACGTCCACTTCGACGAGGCGCTGGCGAGCACCAGCCCGCAGGGCTTGAAGTTGCTGCGCCATCCCTCCGGCGTGGCCGTGCCGGGTACCGCGAGTCTGCTGAGCGACAATCGCACCCTGCGCTTCACTCCGAGCGATTCGCTGACGTCCACCACGTCGTACGCGGTGAGCGTCACGGGTGTGGCGGACGTGGCGGGCAACATCACGCCCGCCTTCACACAGGTGTTCCGTACGGTGGACACGGTGAAGCCCACCCTGCAACTGCGCCGTGCCGGTGGCGCAGCGGTGGTGGATCAGGCGCGCTTCGCGGTGGAGGTCGCCTGGTCGTTCCAGGTGGTGGCCACCGATGACAGCGGCGGCTCCACGACGACCACCCTCAAGGTGGACGGTCAGCCGGTGACGGCGACGAACGGCATCTACCGTTACACGTGGCCGCTGTCCGCGAAGGGGTCGACCTCCGTGCTGACGGCCACGGCGACGGACGCGAGCGGCAACGTCAGCGACCCGCTGACGGTGACGGTGGAGGTGGTGGAGGACTCGCCTCCGGACGTCTCCTTCCAGCAGCCGCTGGCGGACGGGACGCGCACCGAGGGCGAGACCCAGGACATCATCGTCGTGGCGTCCGACAACCACGGGCTGACGTCCGTCGAGCTGCACCTGGATGGCGTGCCCTTCGCGCGGCTGGACGGCTTGAGCGGCACGAGCGCGACGCTCACGCGCACGCTGAGGCTGGACCCTGTGCCGGGGACGGACCTGCAGGCGCAGCGCGTGCTGACCGCCTATGCGACGGACACGGAGGGCCAGGTATCGGCCTCGGAGCCGCGCGTCATCACGGTGACGCGCGACGCGCAGGCGCCCACGGTGGTGCTGCGCTCGCCGGTGGAGGGAGGCCGGGTGGTGGGTGGTGCGGAGCTGGCGCTGGAGGCGCTCGCGTCCGACGCGAACGGCGTGGTGTCGGTGGAGTTCTTCGTGGATGGCACCTCGATGGGCGAGGCCCGGAAGGCCCCATGGACGATGGCCTGGAAGGCGCCGGTCGTGACGTCCAGCACATCGCACGCGGTGACCGTGGTCGCGAAGGACGCCCGTGGCAACGCGGCGGAGGCCGTTGCCCACTTCACGGTGGAGCCGTCGTCCGCCCGTCCGTACGTGGCGTGGAACGTGCCCGCGCAAGGGGCGTCATTGCAGGAAGGGCGTCCCTTCGAGGTCTGGGTGGACGCCGCGGCCTCGGCGGGTGTGGCCTCGGTGCGGGTGCGGGCGGGCATGGAGGAGCGGATCCTCACGAAGGCGCCCTGGCGGACGACGTTCGTCGCGCCCGTGCTGGAAGCGGGCTTGGCGCCGTTGGCGCTGGAGGCGCAGGTCACGGACAACGAGGGTGGCACGAGCACCGTGATCCGCCGGCAGGTCACGGTGGTGGACGACGGCCAGACGGCGGTGGGCGTGTCGCTGGCGCAGGAGCCGGACGGGACGTTGCTGCTGGGCGGCTCGACGCTGGTGCTGACGGGTGCCACGGATGGCGGGGTCTCGCCTGTCCTGACCGCGCAGGTCGGGAGCGCGAGCCTGCCGGTGCGGCTGGGTGCCGGCGGAGTCCAGGGCGAGGCGCAGTTGCCGGAAGGGCCCGAGGGCGCGCAGGTGCTGACGCAGGCCTCGGTGACGGTCGCGGGCGGTGCTTCGGCGTCGGTGGAGCACTCGGGAGCGCTGGCCGTCCTGTCCAGTGGTCAGGTGGCGCGGGTGGACGACTCGGCGGATTCGATGACGCCGGTGGCGCTGGTGTCGCGAGGCGACCGGGTGCTGGTGGTCCGCTCGGATGGCAGCGGCGCGGGTGTGGTGGAGCTGCGCTCGCGGCAGACGGGCGCGAAGCTCGCGACGCAGGACGTCCTCGGAACGCCGGTGGGCGCGGCCTTCGTGGGGGATGCGGTGGTGGTGGCCGTGAGCCGGAATGGCGCGGGGACGCTGGAGCGCTTCTCGCTGTCCACGCTGGACTCGCGGCCGCAGGAGTCGACGTCGCTGGTGCGCGCCCCGCTGGCGATGGATGAGGCGGGGGGCTGGCTCGCGCTGGGCACGGACGAGGGCGTGGAGGTGCGTCGCGCCAACGGCAGCCTGGCGGGCCGTCTGCGCCTGGGCGCGGTGAAGGGCGTGTCCGCTGAGGGGGACCGGCTCTTCGCGCTCACGGGCACGGACGTCATCGTGGTGGACGTCTCGAAGCCTCACGCGCCGAGGGAGCTGTCCCGCTCCTCGCTGGGGACCACGGGCTTCACGACTGTCGCAGCGCTGGCGGACGGCGGCGTGTGCGCGGCGGGCGCTGGCGTGAAGTGCTTCGAGCTCGGCGCGGGCAACGCGCTCGTCGCTCGGGGGGAGACGGCGATGGGCGCGCCCGCGGTGAGCGCGGGTGCCTTCGGAGAGCTGCTGGTGGTGGGCACCGCTGTGGGGGCTCGCGTGCTGGACGTCCGCGGTGCACCCGCCGTGGCCGGCGTGTATCCGGCCGTGACGGGGCCGGCGGTCCTGGTCCCCGGAGCGCTCGTGGGCGGCCTGTCGCGTGGCATGGCGAGGCTCCCGGTGGTGCGTGGGTCGGCCACGCCGAACCTGACCTGGGGGCTGGAGCCCTCCACGTCCGCGGTCCAGGGCTCACGCCTGACGCTGAGCGCGCAGGTGTCGGATGATGCGCTTCCGCTCAACGGCTTCACGGCGGAACTGTCCGTCAACGGCGTGGTGGTGGACGCGAGGGATTCGAGCTTGCCGAAGTGGGTGGACCTGCCCGCCACGGGCAGCGCGGCGACGGTGGAGCTGGTCGTGAGGGACCTGGCCGGACGCCAGGCTCACGTCTCCAGCCAGATGTCGCTGACGGAGCCCGTGGGTGGACCCGTGCTCGCCTCGGTGGATGCCCCTCCCTTCGTGGAGGAGGGGACGACCTTCGCCGTGAGCGCCGTGCCGGTGAATCCGGCGCAGGTGGTCAACGTGGAAGTCACGCTCGCGGGCGGGGCGCCCGTCCTGCTGCCGCCTCCTGCGTTCACCGGAGGCCTGCTCGCGCCGACCGTGACTGACGAGACGCCGATGCAGGTGTCGTTCGTGGCCATCGACGCCCAGGGGCGCCGGGGGCCGGCCCAGGTGCGCCCGGTGACCGTCCGCAACGCCACCGGTGCCGCGCCGGCCGTAGCGCTGGAGCGCCTGGATGGCTCGGGTGACTCCGCCATCGAGGGGCAGCTCGTGACGGTCCGTGCGACCACCACGCTGGGCTCCGCATCCACGGTCGTGAGCTTCCGGCTGGATGGCGTGGAGGTCGCGTGGGGGACGGGCCTCATCGTCGACGCGACGGTGCGGATGCCGCTGGTCGTGGGCTCCCAGCAAGTGGTGTTGAGCGCGGTGGCGTGGGAGGCGGGCCGCGAGTCCGCCCCGGCGACGTGGAACCTCACCGTGCTGGATGACCTGACGAAGCCCACCCTCTCCATCGAGACGGATCCATCGGGACCGGTCGTGGCCGCGGGCACCGAGCTCGAGGCGACCGCCAAGGTTACGAATGAGCTGGCGCTGGAGCGCGTGTCGTTGGAGCTCTGGTCCAGTGGGGTCCGTCAGGCCCGGGCGGGAGCCGTGCTGCGCTTCCACGTCCCCGAGCAGACGCCGCCGGGAACGGTGCTGGAGCTGCGAGGTCGCGCCGAGGACCGGTCTGGCAACGTGCAGACGGTCACGGTGCAGCGCACGGTGGTGTCGCCGGCGCAGCCTGACGACGCCACCACCGTGGCGTTGAGCGGAGCCACGAGCGTGACGCGGCTGGGCGAGCGCGTGTTCGCCATCCATGCCTCGGGTCTGTGGATTGGGAAGGTCACCGGGACGGCCGAGGCGCCGGCGTTGGAGGCCCTCGGGACGCTCACCACGCCGGTCGCGCCCAAGGCCCTCGCGGTGATGGGCGAGCACGTGGCGCTGGCCCTGGGGGGAGCTGGCCTGTGGCTGGTGGACGTGAGGGTACCCGCGTCTCCGGTCGCCGTGTCCCGAATCGAAGGCAACTACACCACCGTCGCCGCCTCGGGTGCCTTCTACGCGGGCCGCATGGATTCCACCTCCCTCGTGTTGGAACGGCTGGATGTGGGCGAACCCTCCGCGCCAGTGCGGACGAACTTCACACAGGGGGGCAACCTGTCGCTCGCCGGAGCGGGGATGCAGGGCCCGTGGATCTGGACCGGTGGCGCCTCGGGCCTCCTGGTCTTCGAGGCTCAGGGGACCTCTGGGCTCTCGTTCTCGCCCGCCGTCGGTCGCGTGGCCCAGATGGATGGGGAGCGGATGGTGGTGGGCACGGATCGCTCGCTGGTCGTGTGGACGCGCGAGACGAACAACGTGCTGACCAAGGTGGCGACCCTGGAGCTGCCGTCGGGTGTTCGCTCGATGGAGGTGGTGCGAGGCGTCGCGTATGTGGCGGGGGATGACGGCTGGCTGCGCGTGGTGGACCTGCGTGAGCCGACCTCTCCACGAATCCTGTCGCGCACGGCACTGGACGCGAGCGGTCTGTCGATGGGTGGGGGGCTTCTGTTCGCCGCGGTCCCCGAGGGCGTGCGCGCGATGCGCCTGCCCGTGTCCACCGCGGGCGAGTCCGTTGGGGCGGTGATCCTGGCGGACACGGCGCTGGGGCTGACGCCGTTCCGTGGCGGAGCGCTGGTCGCGGCGCGGACGGCGGGAGTCCACGCGGTGTCCGTGGCGGGCGGCGTGGCGCCGTCCGACCTCGGGGCGCTGCGTACGGGCACGGACATGCGGCAGGTGGAGCGCGCGGGCAGGGACGTGTTGGTGTTGAACGGTCAGGTCCTGAATGCCTACGCGGAAGCGGCCAACGGGACGTTGACCGGGCCGTCGGCGGGCAACACGGCCCTGGCGTCACTTGGAAACGTCGACCGCTTCGCGGCGTCCGCAGGTCGTATCTGGTCCGTGTCGGCAGGGACGTTGAAGACGCTGCGCTGGCCGACGCCGGATGGCGTGAACTCGCTGCTGCTGGGCAGCGCCGTGCTGGACGTGGCGGGCGACGAGCAGCGTGCGCTGGTGGCATTGGGCGCTCAGGGCGTGGCGGTGGTGGAGGTGGCGCCGTCCGGCCAGCTGCGCCGTGTCGCGACGCTGCCGGTGAATGCGTCGACAGTGGCCCTGGCGGGGCCGCTGGCGATCGCGGGCGGGGCGTCGTCGTTCTCGGTGTTCACGCTGGCGGATGGGGAAGAGCCCCAGTTGGTGGGCACGGTGCCGACGGCGGGAGCGGTGCAGCGCGTCCGGCTGGAGGGACGGCTGGCGCTCGTGAGTGAAGGCTCCTCGGGCGTCGAGCTGTGGCACCTGCCGGAGGGCCAGCCGTTCTCGCTCAAGGCGACCCTGGCGGCGGCTGCGGCGACCGATGCGGTGGTGACGGCGGGCCGGGTGCTGGTCGCATCCGGCGCGGACGGAGTCCAGGCCTTCACTCCTCCCACGGGAGTGCTGCCGGCGGTGCGGCTGTCCGCGCCGACGGAAACGCAGGTCGTGGAGACGGGGGGCCAGGTGAACCTGACCGCCGTGGCCACGGGCGTGGGGCTGGACAGCGCGGAGCTGGTGGTGGACGGCCAGCCGGTGGTGGCGCTGGACGAGTCGATGCCGGATGCGCGCTGGACGGTGCCAGGTGGCTCGGTCGCGGGTCAGCAGCACACGCTGCAGGTCCGCGTACGCGCGGCGGGCGGGACGGAAGCCCTGTCGCCCGCGCTGAGGGTCGAGGTGAAGGCCCCGACGACCGAGGCGCCGAAGGTGGCGGTGACATCGCCCACGGCGAACAAGCAGCTGTTCTCAGGGGCCGCGGTGTGGGTCGGCGCGCGTCGCACGGGTGGCGTGGCGCCGGCCACGGTGGTGGCGCGCCTGGGAACGCTGTCGCTGGGCCGGCTGCTTCCGGACGTGGCGGATCCGACGCTCTACGGAGCCACGGTCCGGCTGCCGGTGGTCGAGTCGACCCTGGACACGACGCTCACGGTGTCACTGTCGGATGGCGCGGGCCGTGGGGTGGAGGCCGCCATCCCCCTGAAGGTGCTGCCGGATGTGGCGGCGCCGAACCCGCCTTCCGGCCTGCCCTCGGTGCTTCGCGCCGGGCCATACGTGAACACGTTCCAGGTGAACGCCCAGGACGACGGGGTGGTGTGGCTGGAGCTGGAGAAGGACGGCGTGGTGATCGCGACCACGTCCGAGGCCAATGGGAGCGCTGGTCTCCCCTACAGCCTGCTTCTCCCCGAGGCTTCAGTGGGCAAGCAGGTCACGTTGAAGGCGACGGCCTATGACGTGGCGGGCCACAGCACCTCCGTGGAGAAGACCTACACAGTGGAGCCGGATGGCTCGAAGCCGCAGGTGTCGTTCTCCGTCAACTCGCCCCCCACGACCGCCATCGAGGGCAGCACGGTCACGGTCCAGGCCTCGGCTACGGACCCGGACGGGGACCTGGCCAGCATCCGCCTGTTCGCGGATGGCGAGGAGCTCGCTTCGAGCACGACGTCCATCGTGACGACGAGCTTCACGCTGCCGCTCCGCGCGCAGAAGGAGCAGGTCGTCTTCCGCGCGGTGGCGACGGACAGCCGTGGCCGCGCGAACGAAGTCGAGCGCACGACGGTGTTGAACGACAATACGCCGCCGGTGCTCACGTTCACGGTCAGCCCCAGCGCCCCGCGCGAGGGGGATACGGTGAACGTCTGTGTCCAGGCCGTGGACAACGGCGGCATCCAGTCCTTCATCGCCACTGTGGGTGGGGACCAGATGGTGGCGCAGGCGTCGTGTGGAGCGGCCTGCGTCCGCAAGTGCGTGGACTACTCCCTGGGTGCCGGGACGACACCGATCCATGTGGAGGCGAGTGCCATGGACGACCTGGGCGCGGTGACCACGGACGCGAGGGACTTCCCGGTCACTGCCAACGAGTCGCCGAAGGTGACACTGGCGATGCTCAGCAGCCCCCTGAGCAAGGGATTCGGCGCGGTGTTGTCCGGAACGGTGACGGATGATCGCGGCCCGCTCGCCTGGGCGGAGTTCCGGGTGAACGGTGCGCGTGTGGGGAACCGCGTGGAGAACGCGCCTTCAGGCGCCGTGTTGAGCCAGACCTGGGTGCCCACCTCTGTGGGGCCGGTCACCGTCTCGCTTGTCGCGCAGGACCGGATGGGCCTGATTGGCGAAGCCAGTCAGGACGTGACCGTGGCGGAGCCGGTCCAGCCCACGGAGACCACGGATGTCATTGCCGCGGATGACATGAGCTTCGAAAACCAGGACATCGTCATCCAGGGGAACAAGACGCTGCGCATCGACGGCGCCCACACGTTCCGCAACCTCTATGTACTCTCCGGCGCGACGCTGACGCACAGCCTGCAGGATGTCTCCGGCGCGAAGTTCCTGGACCTGACCGTGACGCAGGAGGTGCGCGTCGACAGCAGCAGCAAGATTGACGTGAGCGAGCGAGGGTACCTGGGAGGTTGGCAGGGGGGGAATGCACAGCGTCCGGGACGGACGGCGGGGAACGTGTCGTCCGAGTTGATGGTGTCGGCAGGCAGCCATGGTGGATTCGGATATGCGCAGGCCTGGTACAGCGTGCAGGAGCAGATGCCCGTCTATGACGACGAGCGGAACCCGTCGGACTTTGGCTCGGGAGGCTCTGGCTATTCGCAAACGCAGCCAGGAGGAAATGGAGGCGGGTTGCTGCGGCTGACTGCGGGGAGCCTGAAGCTGGATGGCAAGCTCATGGCCAATGGAGGCGGTTCTGGTTCATCGTACGGAGGAGCGGGCGGAGGCATCCGCGTGGACGTGGGGGCGTTGACGGGAGCTGGCACTATCGAGGCGATAGGCGGCAGAAGTAATGGTTATGGAGGCGGTGGTGGCCGGGTCGCTGTCTTCTATGACACGGCGCTCAGCAGCTTTGACTGGAGCCAGATTTCCGCCCGTGCCGCGCCCAATGGAGGCGTGGGGACGGTGTATCTGAAGGGCAGCCAGCAGCCGAATGGCGAGCTGGTGATGGATGCCGGGGGCGCTGCCCCCCATGCCACGCTTACGGGACGTACGCCGGTGCCGGGCGGGGCGTATGAGCGCTTCGTTGTCCGCAACGCCGCGAAGGTGGACGTCACGGACCCCCTGAGCACCCCCATCTTCCAGGTGGATCACGGAGATGTGATCTTCATGGGGGGACTGACAGGGAGCTTCACCTCCCTGCAGGTATTGGGTAGCAGCACGGTCGATCTACGGCAGCCCTGGGCCTTCGGAGAAGGCATGGCGGTGGAGCTGGGCGAAGCGTCGACCTTGAAGGTCGTGGGGGGCGCTCCGCTACGGCTTTCGAGCCTCACGGTCCTGGGGAACAATACGAAGCTGGCGTTGAACGGGAGCGCGGACGATGTGCCACGAGCCCTGGAGTTGAATGTCAGTGGTGTGATGACGGTGGGAAGCGGGGCCTCCGTCGACGTGAGCGAGCGAGGGTACCTGGGAGGTTGGCAGGGGGGGAATGCACAGCGTCCGGGACGGACGGCGGGGAACGTGTCGTCCGAGTTGATGGTGTCGGCAGGCAGCCATGGTGGATTCGGATATGCGCAGGCCTGGTACAGCGTGCAGGAGCAGATGCCCGTCTATGACGACGAGCGGAACCCGTCGGACTTTGGCTCGGGAGGCTCTGGCTATTCGCAAACGCAGCCAGGAGGAAATGGAGGCGGGTTGCTGCGGCTGACTGCGGGGAGCCTGAAGCTGGATGGCAAGCTCATGGCCAACGGAGGCAGTTCTGGTTCTTCGTACTACGGAGGAGCGGGCGGAGGCATCCGCGTGGACGTGGGGGCGTTGACGGGAGCTGGCACTATCGAGGCGATAGGCGGCGGAAGTAATGGTTATGGAGGCGGTGGTGGCCGGGTCGCTGTCTTCTATGACACGGCGCTCAGCAGCTTTGACTGGAGCCGGATTTCCGCCCGTGCCGCGCCCAATGGAGGCGTGGGGACGGTGTATCTGAAGGGCAGCCAGCAGCCGAATGGCGAGCTGGTGATGGATGCCGGGGGCGCTGCCCCCCATGCCACGCTTACGGGACGTACGCCGGTGCCGGGCGGGGCGTATGAGCGCTTCGTTGTCCGCAACGCCGCGAAGGTGGACGTCACGGACCCCCTGAGCACCCCCATCTTCCAGGTGGAGTCAGCCGATGTCTCGTTGACGGGAGAGGCGCCGCATCACTTGCAGGAGGTGAAGGTGTCTGGGAGCAATGCCTCCGTGTTGCTGAATCCCAACACGAATGGGTCCCCACAGCCCCTGGTGCTGGAGGTCACCGGAACGCTGGAAGTCGGAAGCGGCGCCTCCATTGACGTCAGCGGTGCAGGGTATCTGGGCGGCTGGCAGGGCGTGAACCAACAGCGCCCCGGTAGGACGCAGGGGAATGTCTCGACAGGTCAGCCCGCTTCTGGCGGCAGCCATGGTGGCTACGGGGCAACAGGTTCCAATTCCACGGTCGTGCCTCTCTATGACGACATTTACGCCCCGTCGGACTTCGGCGCGGGTGGCTCGGGTGGTTCCACCAGCTCCTCGAAGGGCGGAAACGGCGGCGGGGCCCTCTGGGTGAAGGCATCCAGCCTGAAGCTGGACGGTTCCATCAAGGCCAATGGCATCAACGGAAGCACCTACGGTGGCGCGGGCGGTAGCATCCGCGTGGATGTCTCGGGTGCCATGACCGGCGCCGGCAGCATTGACGCGGTGGGAGGTACGGCTGGCGGCGGTGGGCGGGTGGCCATCACCTACGACACGGCGAGCAGTACCTTCGACTGGAGCAAGATCTCCGCCAAGGGGGGGGACCAGGCAGGCCCGGGCACGGTGTATCTGAAGGGCAGCCAGCAGCAGTACGGTGCGCTGTCTGTGGATCACAAGAGCGGCAATCTGGACCGGACGAAGGTGCAGGCGACGCAGGTGCCAGCGGGCCACTATGATCGCTTCGAGGTCCGCGGCAACGCCTGGGTCGAAGTGGTGGGAACCTTCCCGGAAGGAAGCGTGCTGGAGGTTTCGGGTTCAGGAACAGGCGTGACGCTGCAAGGTGGCGTGATGCACCGGCTTTCGGCCTTGAAGGTGAGCGGACTCAATTCCTCTGTGGCTGTCCAAAGCCGTGCGGACGGACAGCCGTTGCCGCTCAAATTGGACGTTGACTCGGTAGAGGTCGGAAGTGGTGCGTCCATCAACGTGAATGGCGCGGGGTACCTGGGGGGATGGCAAGGCGTGAACACGCAGCAGGCGGCACGGACCACCGGGAACGTCTCGACGGGCCGGGCGGACACCCTTGGGGGCAGCCATGGTGGGTACGGGTCTGTCGATTCCAGCACGGTGTCTCCCATCCCAACCTATGACGATATCCAGAACCCCTCCGACTTCGGTGCGGGAGGTTGGGCCTCCAGTTCCACGCAGAAGGGGGGCAATGGCGGCGGGGCCCTATGGCTGAAGGCGGACAGCCTGAGACTCGATGGCGTCCTTGAGGCGAATGGAACCTACCCGTTTGTTTACGGCCGAGGAGGCGCGGGCGGCAGCATCCGTTTGGAGGTGCGCGCGCTCACGGGCACCGGAGCGGTGGCGTCCGCGGGAGGCAACTACGGCGGTGGTGGGCGTGTGGCGGTCTACTACGACGCGGCGGCGACGCTGTTCGACCTGAGCAGGGTTTCGGCGCAGGGAGGCGCCTCCGCGAAATCCGGCACCGTGTTCTTGAAGGGGAGCCAGCAGATGAACGGTGAGCTCGTGTTGGATCAGCTGAGCGTCGGTGCGAACCGTGAGCAGACCCGGCCCACGCCCGTCCTGGGTGGAACCTATGAGCGCGTCCTGGTACGCAACAATGCCTTTGTGGAACTGGCCGACGCCGTGTCGACGCCTGTGCTTCAGGTGGAGGGTACTGGAACGGTGCTGGTGCTCAGCGGAACCCAACCCCGGGTGCTCTCAAGCCTGAAGATCACCGGCCTCGATGCGGCGCTGGAGACCGGTCGGGCCGCCGATGGCAGCCCGTTGACGCTGGACCTGGACGTCAGTGGAACGGTGGAGGTGGGGACTGGCGCCTCCATCAACCTGACCGGAGCTGGCTACCTGGGTGGATGGCGAGGCGTGAATACCCGACAGGAGGGACGGACGGTGGGCAATGTCCCGGCGGTGACGGTCAACCTGAGCGGCAGCCACGCGGGCTATGGCGCTGCGGCAAACTCCGTGGTCGTGCCCACCTACGGTGACTACCAGATGCCCGCGACCGCCGGTTCGGGTGGATCCGGTGGCGGCAATGGGGCGCCGGGTGGCAATGGTGGTGGCGTGTTGCGGCTGAAGACGGCCAGCCTGATTCTCAATGGTAAACTGCTGGCGAATGGCATGGACAGTGGTTCCGGCTACTATCCAGGCGCGGGCGGTAGCGTCTGGCTGGATGTGCTGTCATTGACGGGGGAGGGGTTCGTTGAGTCGAACGGAGCCTCTGGCGCGGGCGGCGGGCGCGTGGCCATCTACTACGAGTCTGCCAGCACCACCTTCGACTGGACCCACCTCTCCGCGACGGGGACGACGTCCGGTGGACCTGGCACGGTGTACGTGAAGGACCATCAGGAGCCCTACGGCGACCTCATCGTCGACAACAACAACGCCGCCAACTTCAACCCAAGTTCGGCGCGTGCCACCTTGCTGCCCGCGACACCTTTCGGACAGCAGACCTTCCGCAACCTCACCATCACCCGCAAGGCCTCCGTGGCCACGCCGGATGTGCTGACCGTCACGGGCACGCTCACCGTGGACTCCAGCTCGCGCCTGCAGTCGGCGAACCTCAACCTGCCATGACCCGTCCTGCTCGTGACCGGAGCGCTTCCGCGCTCCTCCCGTCTGCCCGAATCACATCTGTTCTCTTCCTGACAGCCCTGCTCGCCACGAGCTGCCGTGACGAGGACGTGGTGGCCCGGGTGGGCCGCACCGACCTGCGGCGCTCGGACGTGGAGCTCTTCGCCTCCCAGCGGGCCTCGGAGGCTGGAGGCCTCCAGGCCCAGCTCGACGCGCTCATCGACCGGCAGCGGCTCGCGGAAGAGGCGGATGCGCGCGGCCTGGACGACCGCCCGGCCGTTCGCGCCCGGCTCGCGGAAGCCCGGCGCGAGGTCCTCGCCCATGCGTTGCTGGAGGAGCAGCTCCAGGGCGCCACGGAGGACAAGGCGCTGCGCGAGCGCTACGCGGCCCAGAAGGACGCGCTGTCGCGCCGGGAGATCCACGTGCGGCACATCCTGGTCCGTCTGCCGCCGGGCGCGGAAGCGGCCGAGCGGCGCAGGGCGTGGGATCGCGTGAACCTGCTCTACGCCCGCATCCTGGGCGGTGAGGCCTTCGACACGGTGGCGCGCGAGTCCAGCCAGGACGAGGTCTCCGCGCCGCGCGGGGGGGACCTGGGGCCGGTGCTCGAAGGGCAGGTGCACGCCGCCTTCTTCGAGGCCGCCGCGGCCCTGAAGCCGGACGAGGTGGGCAAGCCCTTCGAGACGCCCTACGGCCTCCACATCGTCCAGGCGATTTCGCCGGTGGAGACGCGGGTGCCCTCGTTCGAGGAGGCCCGGGGCCGGCTGGCGGCGGAGGCTCGCCGTGAGGCGGAAGCGCGGTGGATGAAGGACCTGCGGGAGCGCGTGTCGGTGGAGCGCTTTCCCCAGGCGATGCGCCCGTTGGAAGCGGCCGCGTTGGATGCGGGGACGGCAGGAACGCAGGGGGAGACGTCGCGATGAGTGGCCGAGTGCGGAGCCAGGGGCTGTGGGGATCCCTGCTGCTGGCGGTGGTGATGGGGTGCAGCAAGACGCCGGAGCCCCCCGAGCCACCCGCGTCCAAGCCGTCCGGGGCCGTGGCCTCCACGCGCATGCGGCTGACGCCCGCGGAGCTGGCTCCCGCGTGCACTGGCGTCATCGAGGAGGCGGTGGCACCGGCGTGGCGCGGGGGCACCCTGGCCGTGGAGGGCGGCCAGCAGGGAACGTCCTCGTTCACGGGCTCGCCGAACGAGCCCGCGCTGGTCATCGTGCAGAACGGCGATGCGCGCGGCGCGAAGGAGGTGGCGACGTCGGAGGTGACGCTCAACGGCACCGTGCTGGGCGGTGTCTCCGCGGGCACCCCGGTGGGCGTGTTCCGCGTGGCACTGCAGGAAGCCAACCAGCTCTCGGTGTCCACGACGGGCGGCGGCTTCGTGCGCGTGTCGGTGGCTCCGCTCGGCGCGCTTCCGTGCAGCCTGGTGGATTCGAACTACATCCAGGCGGGCCCCGAGCCCGTGACGAGCTCCATGACGTTCACGCCCCAGGAGGCGGCCGGCCGCGTGGGCGTGCTGGTGGTGGACATGGTGGGCCCGGACGCGGACGGCGCGGTGCGCCTCAACGGCGTGGACATGCTGGCGGGCCTCACGGGCGCGCAGAAGCGCACCTTCGCTGCGAGGGTGCCGCTGGCCGCCACGAACCAGCTGGAGCTGACGGTCCTCGGCGGGCCGGAGTCCTCGGTGCGCGTGGCGGTGTTCGACGCGGACACGCTGCCCTCCACGGTGACCATGTTGGAGCCGGAGCCGGGGGCGTTCTTCACCAGCTCTCCGGTCCGCGTGTCCGGTCAGTTCGGTCAGGACACCAAGAGCGTCGTCATCAACGGGATGACCGCCGCGCTCTCCGGCCAGACGGGGTACTTCCTGGACCTGCCCCTGGTGGAGGGGGCCAATGCCGTCACCACGGTGGTCGCGGACCAGTGCGGCAACGTGACCCGCGTGTGCCATCCGGTCGGGCTCGACAGCCAGGCGCCGGTCCTCACCGTCAGCGGGGTGACGGAAGGGGAGGTCACCCGAGGGCCCGTGACGCTCAGCTACTCGGCGACTGGAATGAGTCCGCTGACCGGGGAGGCCACGCTCAACGGTGTGGTCATCGAGAACGGCGCGACGAAGGCGGATGAGGGCTCCTACGAGTGGCTCGTGACGGTGACGGACCCGGAGGGACGGGTCGCGAAGAAGCGGGTGCGCTTCCGCATCCAGCTCACCGCGCCGGTCATCGATGTCATCGGGGTGGAAGACGGCGCGTACTACCCAGGGCCCGTGGTGCCTACCGTGACGGTGCACAGCGACTACCTGGAGACCACTTTCTTCACGCTCTACACGGACGGCTTCGGCACCGGCTGGGCCAGTGGCGTTCCAATCACTGATGCGGGCCTGCACACCCTCTTGCTGATCGCGAAGGACTGGGCGGGTAACTACGGCAGCCGGGAGCTGTCGTTCACGATCGACAAGACCTTCCCGGTGGTGTCCTTCGCAGGCGTCGAGGAAGGCGCGTTCTCCAACGTGCCCGTCGAGGTGACCTACAGCGCCTCGGATGCCCACCTGGACGAGGACAGCGTGGGGGCGCGGCTCGACGGGGCTCCGTTCGTCAACGGAAACACGGTCTCCGGCGCAGGGCCGCACACGGTGGAGGTGTCGGCGACGGACCTCGCCGGCAACCGCACGCTGGCGCAGCGTCACTTCACCCTGGACTTCACCCCGCCCGCCATCACGTTGAGCGGGCTGCCCCAGACGAGCCCGGTCTCCGCGACGGTGACCCCCGTCTTCACGGTGGCCGAGGCGAACCTCAAGTCGGTCACCGCCACGTTGGACGGCGCTCCCTTCGAGTCGGGCACGGAGATCACCGCGGACGGTTCGTACCTGCTGGAGGTCAAGGCCGAGGACCTCGCCGGAAATCGCTCGTCGGTGGTGGCTTCCTTCAGCATCGACCGCACGGCGCCTGTCATTGCCGTCACTGGCGTCACGCCTGATGCGCACTACAAGGCGCCCGTGGAGGTGGGCTTCTCCGCGACGGATGTCTATCCGCAATCGCTCACCGCGAAGCTGAACGGAGCGGACTTCGACAGCGGGACGCAGGTCTCCGAAGCAGGTGAGTACACGCTGGTGGTGACGGCGGTCGATCAGCTGGGCCACACCTCCACGCGCACCGTGCACTTCGGGCTCGACTTCACGCCGCCGGTCCTCCAGCTCACGGGGCTTCCCGCGCAGCCGCTGACGAACCAGCAGGTGACGCCGGGATGGACGCTCACGGAAGCGCATCCGGACCGGGTCGAGGCGAAGCTGGACGGCGTGGACTTCGACGGGGGCACGACGCTCTCCACTTCGAAGGACTACACGCTGGTGGTGAGCGCGTGGGACCGCGCGGGCAACACCGACAGCAAGACGGCCCAGTTCACCATCGACCGCATCGCGCCCGTCATCACCGTGACGGGCGTGGCGGACGGACAGCACCGCAACACGCCGGCGACCATCTCCTGGACGGTGGAGGACGCGCACCCGGGGACCGTGAGCGCGACGCTGGACGGCGCGGACTTCGCGAGCGGAACGACGGTGGACGCGGGCGGGGCGCACACGCTGGTCATCACTGCGGTGGATCAGGCGGGCAACAGCGCGGAGGCCCGCCGCACGTTCGTCATCGACACGGCGCCCGTGGTGCTCACCATCCAGTCGCCGCAGAGCGGGTTGGTGACGCGCGAGGCCCAGGTGGAGGTCGCCGTCTCCGTGTCGGATCCAGGCCAGGTGTCCCGCGTGGAAGTGGGCGGCGTGGAGCTGGTGAAGGGAGCGGACGACGTCTGGCGCCACTCCGTGCCGCTGAACGAGGGGACGAACGTCCTCACGGTGAGCGCGCTGGACGCCGCGGGCAACGCGTCCACCGCGAGCGTGACGGTGCTGCGTGACTCGACGGCGCCACAGTTGGTGGTGACGAGCCCGTCCTCGAACGCGCGCATCGGCGCGCTCTCCGTGAAGGTGCGCGGAACGGCGATGGACGCGACGCCAGTGGTTCTCACGGTGAACGGCACTGCGGTGCCGGTGTCGTCGGACGGTTCCTTCGAGGTGACCCAGGCGCTGACGCAAGGCGCGAACACACTGCTGCTGCGGCTGACGGATGCGGCGGACAACGTGGCCGAGGAGACGCTCCAACTACGCGCCAACGCCACGCCCCCCACGCTGTCGCTGACGGAGCCCGCGGACGGCCTCGTGACGGAGCAGACCTCCGTGACGGTGCGGGGGACCGCGACGGTCGCGGACAGCACGGACACGGTGACGGTGGTGGTGGCGGGCGCGCTGGCCGCGACGTTGCCGGATCACTCCTTCCAGCGCACGGTGCAGCTGTCGCCTGGAACGCAGGCGCTGACGGTCGTGGCGATGGACAGCTATGGCCTGCGCACCGAGTCCACGGTCAACGTCACGCGGACTGTCACGCTGCCGGATGGCGGGCTCGTGGACGCGGGCACCGGGAGCGATGCGGGCACGTCCGTGGATGCGGGCAGTCCGCTCGACGGTGGGGCCAGCGTGGATGCGGGCTTGCCCTCCGATGCGGGCAGCGGGACGGCGGCGCCGGTGCTGGCGCTGGAGTCTCCCGTGCAGGGGGCGGTGCTGGGGGGCGTGAGCGTGGCGGTGGCGGGGCAGGTGCAGGGCGGCACGTTGCCGTTGCAGGTGAAGGTGAACGGCGTCAACGCGGCGGTCTCGGCGCGTAGCTTCACCCTGGCGTTGGCGCTCCCGGAGGGAGACCACACGCTGGCGGTGCAGGTGACGGACGCGGAAGGGCGCTCGGCGAACACCACGCGCACGGTGGCGGTGGACCGCACGAGGCCCACGTTGACCATCACGGATCCGGAGTCGAGCCCGGCCACGGTGCACGAGTCCCCCTACGTGGTGAAGGGGACCGTGGGGGACACGCACCTGGCGGGTGTCACGGTGCAGGGGCAGCCGGCGACGGTGCTGGGCGGCACGTTCAGCGTGCCGGTGGCGCTGGCGCAGGGACAGACGGTGGTGGAGGTGGTGGCGGTCGACCAGGCCGGCAACACCGAGCGCAAGAGCCTCACGTTCAACGTCGACCACGCGCCCCCGCTGGTGACGGTGCTGTCGCCCGTCAATGGCAGCGAATCCCCCCAGGCTGTGGTTCACGTCCGGGCGAAGGTGCAGGCCTTCGCCGCGCTGGCGGAGGTGCGTATCGGCACGGGGCTCGCGGCGGAGGAGTCCGCTGGCGTGTATGGGGCGGACCTCCCGCTGTCGCTGGGGGAGAACACCCTCAAGGTGCAGGCCACGGACGTGAACGGGCTCACGGGGCGCGCCAGCGTCGTGGTGCGCTACCGGAACCCGGCCACGGAGCCGCTGGTCGTCACGGGTGTGCAGCCGGCGGCCGGCGCGAGCGACGTGAAGACGGACGCGCTCATCAGCGTGTCCTTCAACAAGGCAGCGACGCTGGCGTCGGTGCGGCAGGGCTTCAAGGTGAGGGCCCAGGGCAAGTACCTCGAGGGCGGCTATTCGCTGGCGCCGGGAGGTCAGACAGCGACGTTCATCGCCAACGCCCCGCTGCCCGAGGGCGAGCAGCTCCAGGTGGAGGTGACGAGCATCCAGGCGGAGGTGGGTCCTGCGCAGGGGTCGGCCTTCTACAGCCAGCTCACGGTGCGGCGACCGCTCACGCGGGTGCGCGGCTCTGTGATGGATGACGCCTTCGCGCCGCTGTCGGGCGTGCGAGTCATCCTGGAAAGCACCGCCGAAGCGGCGCGCACGACGGCGGATGGCAACTGGTCGTTCATCACGTCGGTGTCGGGGCCACGCGTGGTCCGCTACGAGGGCGGGACGACGGCGGAGGGCCGCCCGCTGCCCACCGTGCGCCGGATGCTGAGCATCACGCCGGAGGTGGAGACGGTGGACGCGCCGCTGGCGTTGACCGCGGTGGACACCGCGAGCGCGACGCGGGTGGACACCACGCAGGCGCTGCACGTGGACTTCGGCCAGAGGCATGGCGCGCTGGCGATTGATGGAGAGCCGGAAGCGTTGCTGTTCGAGGACGGCAGGACGGAAGGCACGTTGATGGCGACGCGGCTGCAGCCCGTGTCGCTGCCCATCCGGCTGGAAAACAACGCGACGCCCACGGCGGTCTGGCAGGTGGGCCCCGCGGGGGTGCGGGTCCAGAAGCCGGTCCTGTTGCAGTTCCCCAACGTGACGGGGTTGCCGGCGGGCCGTTACGTGCTGGTGCTCGCGCACGAGCCGCGCACCCACGTGCTCGCGAGGGCGGGCCTGGCCGTGGTGTCTCAGGACGGCGCGTCCATCCGGACGGAGGAGCCGCTCGCGCTGCGCTCCGTGGAGTTCATGGGCTACATGGCCCTGACCGACGACCAGGACAAGATCGTCCGTGAAGCGCTGGCGCGGTCGGGAGGGCAGGGGAGCGCGGACCCGGATGCGGGCATGGAAGGCTCTCTGCCGCCGGGAATGCTCCAGACGCCGGAAGCGCCCTGGTGGAAACGGGCGCTCAACCTGGTCGTGGGAGAGGCCTATGCGCAGCTGCTCGCGGGCTACGTCGCGGCCATCCCCGTCCTGGATCAGTCCATCCAGACCTCGGTGCCCGCCAGCGTCAGCGGCAAGGTGCGTGCACCGCAAGACCAGCAGCTCACCGTGCAACTGTCGCAGGAACTGGAGGCGTTCATCTCCCTCCCCCGGCAGGTGTCCTTCCCGTACATGTTGCCGGTCGCGCTGCGGGCGTCGCGAACCTCCGACGGCTCCGGCGCGGAGCGCATCGAGGCATTCCTTACCGCGAAGGCCGAGGGTGGGGCGGAAATCTCGCCTCCGGCGGGTGAGAGCTGGTCGGTCAGCGCGCAGCGCGACGACGATCAGGAGCTCACGCTCGCGGGCAACGTCGAGCTGGTCCGCGACGGCACCACCGTCATCGCCCTGAACGCGCGGATGGGCACCGAGCTTCGCACGGTGACGCTCACCGTGCGGGCCGTGCCTGTGGCGGACGCGGGCGCGCAGACGTTCCAACTGACCTTCACTCGGGACGACCAGTCCAGCTCCAGCGGGAAGGAGCTCCAGTCCGTCGTGCGCTTCCCTGGCGTTCGCGTCACGGTGACCGGCCCAGGGCCGACGATGAGCGGCGTCACGGGCGACACGGGCCAGTATGGCATTCCCGTGCTCGTGCCGGGCGGCAGTGCCATGGGGATCGCCTGCGCGGACATCCCGCTGGGGCCTCGCCCGTTGTTGGGGCATGACCCGGAGACGGGCGCCGCCGTTGTCCAGTCCATGGTGTCGGCGAGCTATCCCGCGTGCTCGCCCACCTTCACGACGTTCTCGGGGCAGCAGACGCGCGCGGACATCCTCGTCGATGCCCGGCTGCTGCACGGCGCCCTCTACTTCGTGGACCGCGAGGGTCGAGCGCTGCGACATGACTGTGGCGCGAACGCAACCAGCGAGTACGACGTCCAGAAGGAGGGCTTTGCCTCCATCGCGGATCGGGACATTCCCCGGACGGAGGTCCATTTCTTCCGAGCGGATGACCTGGAGCGGCCGATCGCCCAGTTCACCGTGGGCGTGCCTGACACGGGATGCGAGGTCCCGCAGCCCGGCCAGCGCATCGCGCAGGGCCGCTACGCCCGGGTGCGGATGGGACCCACGACGCCCTTCAAGCGCGTCATCCGCGAGCGCTGCCGCGAGCTGAATCCCACCATCGAGCAGGATCCAAGCGCGCCCGCGCCCACGACCCTGAATGACGAGGACCGGGCTTTCTATGAGACGGAGTGCCGGGACAACCGGACCAACTTCCTGCGGCTGACGGCGGGCGAGCCCCTGGTGGTCGTGGCGGTGAACCACGCGACGGGCCACACGGGCATGACCCGCCTCCAGGTCCCGGCCATCAGCACGCTGCAGCTCGATGCGAACGGCCGCTGCGCCCTTGACGACCAGCTCGGGCCCCTGACGGTCGACGACTTCGGCAATCCGGCGAAGCTGTCGCGCTGCTCGGTGGCGTCGCTGGGCATCGAAGCGCCGGTGTACCTCTACCCGCCGGAGATCGACGTGCGGGTGTGGCGTGGCGCGGAGCCGGAGGGAATCCGGCAGGACGCGCCGCCCACGCTGGTGCGCGCCGGTGGCGCGGCCACCACGCGGGACACGTATGTCCACCTGGACACGCACTGGCGCGTTCGAACGCTTGCACCCGCCGAGTGGCGTCTGCCGGACGGAGGCGTGCGCGAGTCCCCCCTGGACCTGGGCCAGCCCGCGGACCGGGTCGACGGTGGCATCTCCGAGTGCCGGGCTCCTGGCCCTGACGGTGGCACGGTGCCGTGCCGCCCGGACCTCCTGCGCGATGAAGGCGTCTCCGGACGGCTCCTGGAGACCTGCTCCGCCTATGGGGCGGGCGCCGCGAGCAATCAGACAAAGGCCGCGGCCTGCTTCCGTGAAGGAGACCTCGAGGACGTCCCGGCGGGCGTGCCGCCGTTGGCGGGGCGGGTCGTGCGGGTGACGGGCTCCGCGGTGGAGGAGCCCGCGGTGGCGCAGTTCGGCGTGGTGCCAGGACGTGGCTCCGCCGCGCTCCAGGCGGCGATGCGCATCGTCACGCCCTCGGGCCAGCGCGTGACCCTGGGCAGCCTGCCCAAGGCCAACTACTACCTGCACGTCGTGGGGCACGAGGTGTTCCCCCGCGACCAGGATGGGGACGGCGTCCTGCGTCCGGCGGAGCGCAACGCACCGCCGCCGGACTTCACCGAGGCTCAGGAGGCGCATCCCGCGGGGCTCCCCAAGCGGGCCCTGGGGCTGAAGAACGTCTACACCAGCCTGGATCCGGATGGCTTCAAGGTGCTGCGCTACGACCCGGCTCGCGAGCATGAGTTCCGGGTGGTGGAGCTCACCGACCCGGAGGTCGTCGCCCAGGGGGCGCTCGACTCCCGCGTCCTGGATGGAGAGAAGGCCGAGGCCGACGCCGATGACCTGGCCTACCAGTTCTTCGCGGGATTGATGCAGCCGGAGGCCGGACGGGCCGCCACGCCCACGGGCGACTACGTGGTCCGGTTCGGAAGCGACGAGTACGGCGTGGAGTGCGAGGTCGACGTCACCTCCGACTCCATCACCGGCAACTGTGACAACGAGTTCATCGAAGACGTCCTGTCCGCCAATGACTTGCTCTACGTGGAGCTGTACCTCAGCGGCAACGCGGACAACGTCCTCTATCGCTTCAACTTGATGGGCCTATCCCCGCGCGTGGACCTGCTGAAGGCGGGCAGCGCCTTCACCGCGCAGCGCTCGGTGGAGACCGGCCCCGAGGGCAAGGCTGTCACGGACCGCGCCATCTCCCTGCCGGCCTCCGCGCACTTCGCCCTGGATCCCGCCGTCATCCATCGCGGGCGCGTGAAGGTCTGCACGTCCGAGGACTGTGCCGCGGGCACCCTGGTGAAACAGGTGGATGTGCAGCTACTGCCTGATGGCACGTACGACGTGCAGAAGGTGGCGGGGGGCCTCTCGGAGGAGCCGCTGGAGCAGATGGAGCAATTCGGGCTCAACGGGGCCCGGCTGTTCCAGCAGCCCATTCCGGCGCAGCTGGTGTCCATGCCCGGTTCGGGGGTGGTGGCGAAGCCCTTCTACCTGGTGCAGGAGGTGACGCTGCCGGAGGCGCGACGTCTGGTCCGGACGCTCGGCAAGCCGCGCGGCACCTTCGAAGGCTTGCATGCGCGCGCTCCGGGACAGCTCACCGTCCAGGGCATCAACGTGGCGGATGGGCACTTGTCCTTCGAGCACGAGGACTTCGCCGTTCCGCAACTCGCGGAGGTGGTCCGCTTCGCGCGCACGTACAACAACCAGAGCAGCCTGGTCAGCCCCACGGGGGTTGGCTGGACGAACAACTACGACGGTTACGTGCAGGAGGAGCGGCTGGGCCGCTACACCGTGGTGATCGCGGGGCAGGCCTATGACTTCCCCACGTGTGCCACGACGGAGCCGGATGCGCGAACGGCGTCCGGCTGCGTCAGGGACGGCTCGCACGGCATGGAGCTCTCCGTCGAGAAGCGGGGGCCTGAGCAGCTCGTGGCGCGCGTGCAAACGGCGGAGGGCTTCGTCTACGAGTTCGAGACGCGGGCGAAGGGCTTCTCCCAGGAGGAGCGTCGCCGCTGGCTGCTGGACCGCTTCCATGACGGACACGGTCGGGGGACGGAGGGCTGGACCCGGTTCACCTACACGCCGGGAAGCAACCTGGTGTCGACGGTGGAGCGCACACCGGGCCGGCTCCAGCTCGCCATGACCTATGAGGCCATCGACACCGGCGATGAGACGGTGGCGTACCGGCTGCGCAACATGGCGCGCAACCAGGGCTTCGCGCTGCTGAAGACGGTGGAGGTGCGCCTCAAGGAGGGCGGGCAGGTTCTGCACCACCTGGACTTCTCGCACGACAAACGCGGCAACCTGAGCAACGTCACGCGAACCTCCGCGCTGCCCGCGAAGCAGGTCTGGGAGTACGACTACGCGCCGCTGCGCAGCGGGTTGAGCGGTCGCGCCCTGTGGAGTGCGTCCAACGAGGTGACGAACGCGCGGTTGAAGCTGAGCACTGCCGCGCCGGGCAGCACGCCTGTCATCCAGTGGCAGGCGACCTACGGGCGCGATGCCAAGAAGGGGCTCTATGCGCACGAGGAAGCGTGGGAGGTTGTCACGTCCGTGGTGGGGACGGGCATGCCCGAGCCGGGATGGCGCATCGTCGCGGTGAATGAGGGGACGCGGACCGTCAAGCGGCCGGATGGCGTGGATGTGTCCCTGGACCTCAACGCGTACGGCAACACGCGCGCCACCGAAGCTCCGGGCTTGGGGCCGAGCACGGTCTCCTGGGGCAGCGAGGTTCGCGGCGGCCCGGTGCAGGTGAACTCGTCTGTGTCGCCCATGGGCCGCACGGTGAGCAATACCGTCAACGACAAGCTCCAACTGGACGGGGTGACGCTCACGGCGGCACCCGCGAACAGCCAGGAGGTGCCGGGCGCGACCAGTGGCCCGCTCTGGTCGGTGACAGGCCGGCAGAGCCAGACCGGCCGGGTCACGGGGATGTCGGTGGCTTCGGGCCATGGCCAGGTGCGCGTGAGCCGTCCGCTGTCGGCGTCGGGTGACCCGGAAGGCGTCACGGTCACGGACACGAATGATGAGATTGTCTTCACCGCGCAGCAATTCCCGGATCCGGATGGCGTGGTGCAGGGCGGACACGACCCATCAGGCAACACCCTGACGTTCTCCGGGCATGAGACGCAGCCGCTGGGATTGCCCCGCTTCGCGGAGGTCACCCGCGCGCTCCAGAGCCCCGGTGGTCGTGAGACCTATGAGGTGGAGTACGGATACGACGCGCTCGGCAATCGCATCCTGGAGTGGAACCACACCACGGGAGCTCGGGTCGATCTCACCTATGACGCCGTCGGTCGTCTGTTGACCCGTACGGTCGCTGGCAGTCCGGCCCAGGCGTGGACGTACAACTATGTGCTCAGCGATGACGAGCTCAAGGTCACAGAGACACTGGACCTGGCTCGGTGGGGGCGGAGCCAGTCGAACACGACGGAGTATCGGCAGGGGCTCAAGCGCGCGGAGCGCTTCACGTATGGTTTGGACGCCCAGCAGGGGGCCATCCTGTACGACACCTATCAGGGCTCGCGGCTGGAGTCGTTTCTGGATGCGAGGGGGCACCGGCACACGTTGTCGTACGACAGCGCGGGTCGGTCTACGGGCGAGTCGGTGGATGGCAAGACGCTCTACGCGAACGCGCTGGATGCGGACGGCCACGTCATCGAGGTGACGGACAGCAACGGTCTCAAGATACGCATCGGCTACGACGTACTCGGGCGGCCAGTGCGTTGGGCATATGAGACGAAAGGCTCTGGCGAGCCGTGTGATGAGAGCTGCCGGTTCGCGGACGTGGAGACGGTGGTCCTGGATGCGGCGGGCGCGGTGGTCCAGCGCACCTTTGGTTCGTTGCAGAAGAAGCATGTATTGGACTCCACGACGCTGGGACGCGCGTCGTCAGTCCAGAGCAATGCGCAGAGCCACGGTGGCATCCATTCACGGACGACGTATGACCTGGCGGGGAGGGTGCTCACCCGTACGGACCATGTGACAGGTCTGGTGGAGACCTATACGTACGACGATGCGTTGGGTCGGGTGACGCGCTACGTGAGGACGGTGCAGTCCCCTGATGGTGAGAGGACGCTGACCGAGACCCGCGCGTATTCGGACAATCCTTTGGGGGCCGGGTCGGTCCTGGTGACGCGAGTCCTGTCCGGGGATGCGTCGACGGCATCCTCGGATCGGACCGAGGTGCGCACCTATTCGGTGGATGCCCAGGGCCGCGTCCTGAGCATCACCGAGACAGTCGATGGACAGACCGCGGTCCATACCCGTGAATACGACGCACTCGGCAGGGAGTACGCCTCCACGGACCCAGCCGGGCGGCGGCAGGAACGTGAATACGACGCGGCCGGCAATCTGCTGTCAGTGACTCAGCTTGCCCCGTCACGCAATGTCACGACAACGTTCACCCATGATGCCGAAGGCAATGTCCTGACGCAGCTCGGGCCTCGGGAGGATGAAGCGTGGGGGATGTCCTACGACGTCCTGGGGCGGATGCTGTCCCGCACACTCGCAGGGTCGCCTTCGGCGCAGTGGACGTATGCCTATCCAGGGAACGGTGTCGAGACGGAGACCGAGCCTGAAGGCACGGTCATCGAACGCACGCGCAACGCACGGGGGTTGGTGGAGCTTGAGGTGTGGAAGGGCGGACAGGATAGTCAGCGTTCTGTTCGGACCCGCTACGACGGTTTCTGGGTGATGCGGCAGGAGTCAAGTGAAGGCACGTCGGTGAAGGTGATCCGGCGAGACTCTGCAAATGCGATTGACGACCGGGGCCGCACACGAAGCGAGGTGGAGACCTGGGCGTCCCCTGGCTACAGCTATTCGTACACGACGAACACGGTCTGGGCGGATGCGGAGCGCAGCGGTACGTCCACCGAATCGTGGCTGATGAATGGTGAGAGCCAGGGCGGCCGGACGGTGACGGTCCGGGTCGACAGCCTGGGGAATGTTGTCCGGCGCCTCCAGGAGGGGGCGGAGGACCAGTGGAGCTATTACGCTGACGGCAAGCCGATGTGGTCGCGCGCATATGGCTTTGGGCCGAACGAGCGGACCCAATGGGCCTATGACTCCAGCGGCCGGGTGAAGACGATGCACTTCGGCCCGACGGAGCAGACGAGCTACACGTACTTCCCGGATGGTCAGCTGCACACGGAGACGACACCGGACACCCGGGTGAGGACGCTGACGTACAACGACCGGGGCCTCCTGGAGCTCGAAACCTTCGGGCGGGCGCCGGATGTGAGCCGCACGTACTACGGTGATCACGACAATGCTGGCCATGCCAGGGAAATTCGGCATGCTTATGGGGACCCTGACGACGAGGCCGTCTGGCATTACAAATACGGGCCACGTGATGAGTTGCTCGAGGTCGCACCTCCCGGACTGGGGGCCTTCCTCTACCACTACGATGCACTGGCGAGGCTGAGTTCGATCAAGGCGCCCTCGGGTTCGGTGACGCCCGACGTGACGTATGGCTATGACTTTCTGGGGCGTGAGAAGTTGCGTACGCGGGGCACGTCCTCCTGGATTACGACATGGACGAACGGAAGCCCTAACGTCTCGAACGAGCTGAACGAGAGGGTTGAGCGAATCCTGGACGGTCGTGGCCGCGTGGTCCACGAGGAGTTCAAGGCGGGCACGCCTACGGCGGATGCTTCGGGGACCCTGCGAGTCTTCAAGGACCTCGACTCTGTAGACTACGAGTTCAATGGCTTGGACCAGCTCCAGAAGGCGACGGAGCACCGCGGCCCGAACCAGACGGTGCGCTCGCTGACCTATGATGGGCAGAGTCGGCTGGCGACCATTGGCAGCGACAGCTCAGACACGATCAGCTACCACTATCATAACAGTGGTGTGTTGCTGTCGGTACAGGCGCCGTCGGGAACAGTGAACTACGACGTGGGGGCGCTGCAGCGGCTTAGCAAGGTGACGCTGGCGGACGGCAGGCAGCTGGACGTCGGGTGGGAAGCGGGGGGCAACCGGGTTGCGTTCGTGGGCGACGACGCGCTCAAGCATTCCTACTGCTACGACAACCGTGGTCGCATCTCCTCCGTGACGCACGATGCGCGTCTTGAGGACTGCGACTCTGCGATTTCTTCACCTTATCTGCGATACAGTTACACCTACGACAACCGTGGTAACAGACTCACTGAGGTAGTAGACCGCACTCCGACAGGGATGCCCACGAGCACAGAGACGACGAGCTATGGTTACGATGCTGCGGATCGCTTGACGGGAGTGACGTATCCAGACGGCCAGTCCGTTCTCTATGCGCTGCATAACGATGGCTCGCGCAAGGCCGAAAAGAAGATCACTGACTACGCGGGCACCCTGAGCGGATTTGATTTCGATGCCTTGGCGCAGCCCCAGGAATATCTGGCGTTTTTCTATGACGAGCTTGGGGGCCTAAAGGAGACCAGGAATAAACTCGCTGCCGATGCGGTCGTTACGCGGTATCAAACGGATCGCGCCGGTCGTCTGGTGCGTGAGCAACGTGAGAGTCTGATAAAATTGTTCCACTTCGATGCCTCGGGACGTCTGGTCGAAATGGAACGGACTGATGAGAATCAGCAGCAGCAAGTGACATATCGCTATGATTATGCTGGTCTGCGCCGCTCCCGCATAGTCGACGGGGCGACCACTCACTATCTGTGGAGTGGGCAGACACTGGTCGAAGAGCGCCTGCCGAACTCAAATCCGCACCTCTATCAACGGGGGGCAGGCCTAACGGTAGCGGTTGGGATTGAGCGAATTCTTCAAGATGGTTTAGGCAGTGCGGTAGGTCGCTATCAGATGTCGGGCGAAGGGGCGCTGCATCGCTACGATGCGTGGGGTGGCTATCGCAACGGTACAGCCCCCACCTCCACGCAGGCTAGCCTTGGCTATACGGGGCATGCCTGGGATGCAGAAGCGGGGCTGATGTACGCACAGCAGAGGTGGTTGGATACTGAGACCGGACGATTCTTGTCGGAGGATCCGCTTGGAGCTGAGAACTACCTCGACTCACCGAATGAGCTGCAGTCATGGGGGTATGCCAACGGAAATCCGTTGCGATACATCGACCCGACAGGCATGCGGTCTGAGGACGAGACGGAGCAGGCCGAACTGACGCTGTGGGGGACAGCGCTAATTCCAGCCATTGGTAGGTTTAATTCGCGACCTGTCGCATTCCAGTTCGTGCAGTACTTGCCGCCTCGCACCAGTGATGCGCTTGCGATTGATGTTCTTCTGAGTAATATTGAAAGTAGGAAAAAGGCCATTGCGAGAGCGCTGCCAGGCGAGGCTGTCGTGCAGAGTTGGTATCAGGTGGGTAGGACCACTGTTGTTGGAAAGATTGATAAGAAAGAGGTTCTGATCGAGTTGCCAACGTACCCAGAATACCTGACGGCTCGTGAGGCATATGCGGCCGGTAGGTTGGCGGATGGTAATGCGCTTGCGTTCAGCCCTCTGTCGACGGTTTCCTATGGTGCGGCAACTTTGCTTGGGGGGAATGATGAGCAGGTGAGCGGTGCCATTCAGGCAGGCGCGCATGTTTGGGAAGCGACTATGGGCGTCGATGCCATAGTGGCACGTCGTAATGAAGTTTCGGCAGCGGGTGCCAAGTGGGTGAGGTATCCGGCGCTGGAATTTAGGCTGAATTATGCAGTGGGGGCGGACGTTGAAATGAAGCTCTGGCGGGAAGTGTTCCGTGTTTTGTATAGGCAGCTTAAGTCGGCGGAAGCTAGGGAGTCGGGCGCGAAGATGCCAGATAAGAACACTGTCTTCGAGGGAGCAGTTAATCCGTCGGGAGATACTTTTGTTGACCATAGTAGGGTCCCGCCATCGACAGTGTTTAGATTGCCCTGGAAGAGGCTCGAACGATTTCCTCCAGGCCAGTGTGCCATGCCTCATGCGGCGGAAGCTGCGCTGATGAGTGCGGAAGATAGTTGCGGTCCTGTCTTTATTATGACCACGCGCGGGGGGTTTGGGTATTACAGGGGTAAAGGCAAGGACCCGCATTTTTATTTCAAGGCGACTTGTGGTAATTGCGAATGGATATATCGTTTAAATCCGGAGTTGCGTCCGACAAAGAGTCTGCCTCCTGGTGTTCCTGATGACGTGCCGACGAATGAATGGGTTCCATTTGTTCCTCCGAAGGATTGGTTGGAATGAGTTCTGATAAGCTTGCTATCGGGGAGGGGGCGGCTGCGGTCTTGCGAGCCTGTGGATGGGAGCCAGATCGGAGTGTGCCGATTGATTTAATGGTTCAGGTGTTGAAGGGCGAAGGGGTGGTAGTGCATCCGGTGGCTGGTGCTGTGTTGAGAAGTCTGGGGGGGATGCGGTTTGTGGGTTGGGGGAATGATGTCTTGGATTTTGATGTGGAGGAGGTTTGTCGTTGGATTGATGAGGATGGGTGGCCATATATCAGGAGGCTTCATGGTGATTCGGCATGCCCTGTGGCTATTGGTGAGGGGATGATTTACTTTGTGTCGGCATCCGGGCGTTGGATGTCGCTCCATCAGCAGTGGACGGTTTGTTATTTTATTGAGACATTGAATGAGGTTTTGGAGTTCGCGCTTCTTGGGCGCTTCGCAGATAGGGAATATGTTGCTCTTGCTGGTGAGATGGTCCCGCCGGGCTATCGGTGAATTGGATGCGTCTCAACTCAGGGCTGCCCGGGCCAGCGCATCCCTCGCGCCAACCCGGGCCTCAATCCCATCCAGATGAATCAGCGGCCTACGGCTTCTTCACGTCGTAGGAGGGTGTGGATCTGATCCTGAGCATCGCCTGAGCGAAAGGGCGGGTTGGCAGGAGCAGGCCGAGGCGTGGGAGAAATCCCGGCCATGGTGAAGGTGACGCTGGAAGTGCCCGAGGAGGTCGCCACGCTGCTCAAGGCGATGGAGGCCAAACTGCAGGCGGAGGCGAAGGCAGCACGAGAGTTCGCACCGGTGGACCCGGAAGGGGCGCTGCGCCTGATGCATCCCCTTGTTTATAGGACGGCGTAGACCTCGCGGAAGAACATCTGCTCAAGGACGAGTTCGCCGGGTCTGGCTCCCATCCTGATCACGCAGTCCGGTGGACCTGAGCACGCAGGGGGGCGAGCGTGAGAGCCATGGCGGCGTCCCAGCGCGCGGAGAGCACCAGGGCACGGAGGTCGAGCACCTCCTGACCGGACTGCTCTTTCCAGCGGC
>NZ_JAYESI010000150.1:0-327 GCF_041903675.1 Corallococcus sp. RDP092CA
AGTTTGTGTGATCCTCGAGCAAGGAGGCAGGCGGTGCTGGCGGGAAGCCATTGCGGCGAGTACTCCTGGGAATGAAAGAGTTGTACTCGACTCCCGGCTGTCGGGTGGAGCGCGTGACACGTAGCAGTTCAGCGGGAGCTGTCCTCGTGGTGCGACCGGAGAGCAAAAGTAACTCCTCGCCGGAGCCCGTCGTGACAAGTGTAACTCCTCGCCGGAGCCCGTCGTGACAAGTGAGGCATGAAGTGAGGAGGTTGGTGCTCCCCGGTAGAGGAGGGAGTGAATGGACTTGGAGCAGATGAGGGAGACGTTGCGAGCGCAGGCGAAGGC
>NZ_JAYESI010000151.1:0-327 GCF_041903675.1 Corallococcus sp. RDP092CA
ACGCCAGGACTTCCTGCACGTGCACCTGCTTCTCAAAGAGGGCCGGCACGTACTCGTACACCACCGTCCGTCTCCCCTCGCCCAGGGGCTTGAGCGCCTCACCGCCGCACGCCGGGCAGCGCCGCTCTTCGGCGGGTACCTCGTGCGGGACTTCGCGCTCCACGGCCCCAGCGGCCTTGCGTGCCGCGCGCTCGCGTCGGGTAACTGTTCGCCGTGCCCCGTCCCGGCGCCGTGCTGACCCGCCCGGGACGGCCGGCAGGAGCGACCGTCAGTCCTGGCTCTTCGGAAGTGTGACCGTGCCTGGGTTCTCAATGGCGGCGAGCGCAG
>NZ_JAYESI010000152.1:0-310 GCF_041903675.1 Corallococcus sp. RDP092CA
AGGTGATGGGCGAGCTGGTTGGCGCGGGAGTCGAGTTGGGCATACGTCAGGGTCGAGTCCCCCAGGACGAGGGCCACGGCGTCGGGCGTGCGCTGGGCCTGCCGGGCGAAGTGGACGTGGACGGGGATGTCGGTGGGGCAGGCGACAGCGGTGTCGTTCCACTCCACGAGGATGCGCTGCCGTTCCTCAGGGGAGAGGAGGGGCAGCTCGGCCACGGGCTGCTCGGGCCTGGCGGCCACGGCCTCCAGCAGGGTGTGGAGGTGGCGGGCCATCCGCTCGATGGTGCCGCGCTCGAAGAGGGCGGTGCTGT
>NZ_JAYESI010000153.1:0-309 GCF_041903675.1 Corallococcus sp. RDP092CA
ATTGACATGGCGGCTGAGGCGCTGTCGCTCGAAGGCAAGCGGAGGTTGCTTCAAAGCTACGACGCCGACGCCCCCCGCCTCCTCATCGACAGCGCTCCCTGCGCGCGCG
The DNA here is from genome assembly GCF_041903675.1 of Corallococcus sp. RDP092CA. Lineage (NCBI taxonomy): Bacteria > Pseudomonadati > Myxococcota > Myxococcia > Myxococcales > Myxococcaceae > Corallococcus > Corallococcus sp. RDP092CA. The sequence continues at coordinate 110 of NZ_JAYESI010000153.1, forward strand.
TCGGCCGGTACACGGCGAGGTACAAGACGAGGCAAGGGGAAGTCGAAGTAGAGCGCAGCCTCTACCGCCGGATGGGACAGCGCAACGGCCCCACGGTGGACACCGTCAGCTTGCGCGCCGGATGCGTGGCGGACGGCTGGCTGCCCGAGGCAGCGTGCGGCATGGCCCACCTGCTGGCCCATGGGACTTCGCGCGAGGCG
>NZ_JAYESI010000154.1:0-308 GCF_041903675.1 Corallococcus sp. RDP092CA
GGGCCACCATGGCTGCCCCCTGGATGGCCTGGGAAAGCCCCATGCGGCGATCTCCAAGTTTGAGATCGCCACACCCTCAACCATTCCGGTAGGTCCTCGCAAGGACCACTTATCTGACCGGCATTGCAGCTAGGCCCGCCCAAAGGCAGCAAGTTCCTTCGGCTAGAAATTCCGGCTTGCACGTAACTCCTCGCCGCGCCCCGTCTGGTGCGGCGAGGAAATTCGTGAAAGGGGCTGCGCGGGAATCAGCGGCGTGGGGCGCGAGCTTCTGCCCAAAGGGAGACGTCACCGTTCGCCGTCTGGCGGAG
>NZ_JAYESI010000155.1:0-306 GCF_041903675.1 Corallococcus sp. RDP092CA
ACCAGCACCAGGACCAGCCCTTCCAGACCGTCCATGCCGCTGGTGAGTGGACGCTGCCGCTCGTGGACCTCTCCGCCTCTCCGGAGGCGCTGCGTGAGGAGGAGGCGCGGCGGCTGGCGGACGAAGAAGCGCGGCGGCCGTTCGACCTCGCCAGGGGCCCGCTGCTGCGCAGCACCCTGGTGCGCCTGACTGACGAGTCGCACCTGCTGCTGGTGACGATGCACCACATCGTCTCCGACGGCTGGTCCATGGGCGTGCTCGTGCGGGAGGTGGCTGCCTTCTACGCGGCCTTCTCCTCCGGCACCA
>NZ_JAYESI010000156.1:0-303 GCF_041903675.1 Corallococcus sp. RDP092CA
ACCTCTTCGCCCACCTGGCTGCCGCGGGCTTCCAACTGGCCCTTCTCAATCCGGTGCGCACCCGGCGGTTTGCCGCCGAGGACCTGGCGCGCACCAAGACGGACAGCATCGACGCCTTGGGCATCGCTCGCTTCGCCCAGCAGAAGCGCCCTCATGCCACTGCGCTGCCTGCGGCCGCCACCGAGGAGTTGCGCGAGTTGGTGCGGCTGCGCGAGCGACTGGTGCAGGATTTCGGCGACCGGGTGCGCCAGTTGCACCGGCTGGTGGACCTGGGCTTCCCCGAATTCACCCGCCACGTGAAGG
>NZ_JAYESI010000157.1:0-292 GCF_041903675.1 Corallococcus sp. RDP092CA
ACGGCCCCGCCTTCCTTTCCCACGTGGTGACGTCGAAGTGCGCGGACGCCATGCCCCTGCACCGGCTGGCCCAGCGGATGGAGCGCGGTGGGGTGCCCATGAGCCGCAGCACGCTGACGGACCTCTTGGGTCTGGCTCCCATCCTGATCACGCAGTCCGGTGGATCTGAGCACGCAGGGGGGCGAGCGTGAGAGCCATGGCGGCGTCCCAGCGCGCGGAGAGCACCAGGGCACGGAGGTCGAGCACCTCCTGACCGGACTGCTCTTTCCAGCGGCTGCCGGCGCGCTTCATG
>NZ_JAYESI010000158.1:0-286 GCF_041903675.1 Corallococcus sp. RDP092CA
AGGAGATGCCCGGCAGGCGCAGCGCCTCGGTGGGCGTGTTCTGCAGGACGAACATGGCCTGGAAGAGCGGGCTGCGGCTCAGGTCGCGTACAGGCTGCAAGGCTTCGACGATCTTCTCGAAGGGGACGTGCTGGTGGTCGTAGGCCGCGAGCGTCGTGTCGCGCACCTGCGCCAACAGCTCGCGGAACGTCGAGCGGGGGTTCAGCTGGGCGCGCAAGACGAGCGTGTTGACGAAGAAGCCGATGAGGCCTTCGGTCTCCGCCTGGGTGCGGCCGGCGATGGGAGT
>NZ_JAYESI010000159.1:0-286 GCF_041903675.1 Corallococcus sp. RDP092CA
CCGCTGCGCTTCCTGGCGGAACTGCTCCAACTCCTTCTCCAACTCCACGGACCACCTCCTGGCGTGTGGCACACGGAGGTCTCACGCGCGGCTCGGCACGTCACGACGGGGCACGGCGAGGTCTTACCGCGTCGGGTCCGCAGCGCACTCGCGGCCCGGTGCGCGTTTCGGCGATCGTGATCAGCAGGTTCGGAGCATCGTGATCAGTCGGAGCGAAGCGACGCTGGGCTCAAGTTGACGGATTCTCCTCCTTGCGGCGGGAGGGCCCCTTCACGGTGAGCCGGTG